>CAMTOV010000038.1 GCA_947074235.1 uncultured Bacteroides sp.
TGTTTATGTTTTTGGTAGGTATGGCAATGCCACACTTTATAGGTGTGAACTTTGCAGAAGCTCACGAAGGTACATTATCTATCACTGGCGAACAGCCTATGATGCCTTGGCCGGTGATAATATATCACGTAGTGATTGTTTCAATTTTATCGAATATAGGTAAACTTTGTCCTGTGTTCTTCTATCGCGACCGTAAGATAAGCGAGCGTTTGGCTTTGTCTATCGGTATGTTTACGCGTGGCGAAGTAGGGGCAGGTGTTATATTCATTGCTCTTGGCTACAACCTAGGCGGTCCGGCATTGATCATCTCCGTTCTAACCATAGTGCTCAACCTTGTTCTTACCGGCATCTTTGTGATGTGGGTGAAGAATTTGGCTTTAAGAACTTACAAAGTGGAGTAAGTCTCTTTAAAGAACAACATTTAATTATTATACACGCATTATGACTATTTTTCGCTCCATGAGACACGCTACGTCTTTAAATGTGTTAGCGAGCCTTCTTTTATTTTTGACAGCTATTGCAGCTGCCGTAATTGCCAACTCATCATTGGCACCGGCTTACCAACAGTTCTTATCTCACGAATTGCACTTACGTATAGGTACTTTCAATCTTTTGTCGCACGGTGGAGAGCCACTGACGATGCTTGAATTTATCAACGACGGATTGATGACCATCTTCTTCTTGATGGTAGGTCTTGAGATTAAGCGCGAAGTGTTGGTTGGCGAACTTTCTTCTTTCAGAAAAGCGGCTTTGCCTTTTATTGCTGCTTGCGGAGGTATGGTACTTCCGGTTTTGATTTATGCACTTGTATGCAATCCTAGCACAGAAGCAGGGCAAGGATTAGCCATCCCGATGGCTACCGATATTGCTTTCTCGCTAGGGGTATTGAGTTTGCTTGGCAAGCGCGTACCAATCAGCTTGAAGATTTTCTTAACGGCATTTGCTGTGGTCGATGATATTGGAGGTATTTTAGTGATAGCGCTGTTCTATAGCTCGCACGTGTCTTATGGATACTTGATAGCGGCTGCTGTGTTGTTCATATTCCTTTACTCAATTGGTAAATGGGGTGCCAATAGCAAGGTGGTTTATCTCACTGTTGGTGTGGTTATTTGGTATTTATTCTTGCAATCGGGCATACATAGCACAATAGCGGGTGTGATACTTGCATTTGTAATTCCTGCAAAACCTCAATTGAATGTAGGTAAATATGTAGAGCGCATTCGTAAAACAATCAATCAGTTCCCCGAAATGAACGAAGAGAGCATTGTGCTTACCAACGAACAGATTGCGCAGTTGAAGAAAGTAGAAGCTGCTTCCGACCGTGTGATTAGTCCGCTTCAATCATTGGAAGATAACTTGCACAACTTTGTCAACTACATCATACTTCCTCTGTTTGCTTTCGTAAATGCCGGTGTGGTGTTTAGCGGAGGCGAAGGCGAAGTTGTTGGTGCTGTGACAGTAGCCGTAGGTCTTGGCTTGCTCATTGGTAAGTTTATCGGTATATTCTCGTTCACTTGGTTGGCGGTGAAGTTTAAAATTACGCCTATGCCTGTAGGAATGACATGGAGAAACCTATCGGGAATAGCCTTGCTTGGTGGTATTGGTTTCACCGTATCGCTATTTATAGCCAATCTCTCTTTCGGTTCATCCAATCCCGAATTGCTCAATCAAGCTAAGCTGGGTGTATTAACGGGCACATTGCTTGCAGGTATCTTAGGATACGTAGTATTGAGCCTCGTATTGCCTAAAAAACATCACATAGATTAAGGCCTCTTGGCATAATAGAATAACAATCGCTCAACTACTTTCACATGAAAATGAGGTAGTTGAGCGATTTTTTTGTCAAATAATGATTGTTGAAATAAATAAATCATTATGTTTGTACCAACAATAAATCGATTATTATGAATTTGAAGAATATAATAAATATAACACTTTCGCTTATTGGCCTTATTCTTTGCTCTTTTTCATGTGAAGGAGTAGAGGATGTAGCTATTAAAGACTTCTCGCCTGTAGAGCTGAAGCTTTATGTGATGAACGAAGAAGGTTATAATCTGCTAGATGCAAGTACCGATAATAATTTATTGGGCAACAACATCAAAGCCATCAATAACGGATTGGCTTACTCTTTAGATACATCTACCATTGAAGAAGAGAGAGAGGCGCAACCCGTCAATGCAGCTACTTTCTATGGATTGAAGCTGATGAAAGATAAAAATGGTGAACCCTACGTTTGTATTGGTGAGTTTGATGGCGGACGTAGCTTCGATAATGAAATTGTAACCCTTGATTGGGGCGATGGATCATACAGTACCATCAAGTTTGATTCGCGAGTGTCGTGGTGGAAGAGTGAGCCCATTGTTCACCGCTTCTTCTTCTTAGATAAAGAAACGGTAGGCAACCCAATGACGCTTTACAAACGAAAGATTACTGAAAAGGAAAATAACTAATAAAATAAACCCTGTGCACTGCAATTTTAAAAGTGTACAGGGCTTTTTCTTTTTATCTCTTTTATACTTATACTAAAATGAAAAAAGCGATTGTTAAACCTTTACTACTAGCTATGTTTATTGCCATGGCATTTACCACATGTGATGACTCAGAAAATTATGATTATCTTGCTGATTTTATTCCAATTAATGTATATATACATGTAACCGATGCGAAAGGTGCAAACTTGCTTGACCCAACTGTGCCCAACAATATTTTGGATAATGGTATACAGATGATTTACAACAATGAACGCTATGATTTAGATAAAGAATTTGACCCACTACGGCCTAGAACTCGTGCATACAAGCCTTATTTTTATGGCTTGAGTCTTATTAAAAATATGAAAAACATACCGCTTCTCTATGTAGGTGAGTTTGATGGAGCTGAAGATTGTGTGAAACGCTCATTTGTAATAGAGTGGGGCGATGGCACAAAAAGTGAAATTGCCTATAGCAATAGAGTCTTTAAGAATGGTAAAGACACAAGAGTGGAGCGAAGTTTTTACTTGGATGGCAAAGAAGTCGAAGACCCTATCACCATTGTGAAATAGATGGAGCGTTAGCTTATCATGATAAAAAGGCAATCGCCTTGCAACACAACATTGCAAGGCGATTTCTGTATTTAAAAGATTCTATTACTCCTCATCCAAATCATCGAGTGGCAAGATGCGCTTGCTCTCGTCAACCGGTAGTTGCTCCACTTGGCGGAGTTTGCGTTCGATGGCGCGGCTGCGTTTGCCGATAACCTCCTCTAGTTGGTCGCCGGCATTTTGCAGATTCTTTTGAACCTTCTCTAGCAAGCCACCAAACTTGCCGAATTCTGTTTTCACTGCACCAAGCACCGTCCACACTTCGCTGGTACGTTTCTGTATGGCCAATGTGCGGAATCCCATTTGCAAACTGTTGAGTATAGCGCCCAGCGTGGTGGGGCCTGTTACTACTATCTTATATTCACGTTGAAGCAACTCTACTAGTGCTGTTCGGCGAATTACCTCTGCATAGATGTTCTCGAAAGGCAGAAACAGAATAGCGAAATCGGTAGTATGTGGCGGATCGATATACTTATCATGAATATCTTTTGCCATCTTTTTGATGGTAGACTCCAATTGCTTGCCCGACGACTCTATCAATGCCACATCGCCAGCTTCGTAGGCATCGTAGTATTGCTCATACACATCCTTTGGAAACTTCGCATCGATGGGCAGATATACCGTAGAGTTATTGTCATCTTTGCCCGGAAGTTTGATAGCAAACTCCACAAACTCGGTGGCACTCTTCTTGGTTTTCACATTCACATCATACTGCTCGGGGCTCATCATTTGCTCTAAGAGCGCCCCCAGTTGCACTTCGCCCATTGTTCCGCGCATCTTCACATTGCTAAGCACCTTTTTCAAACCGCCCACATCTTGAGCCAGCGATTTCATCTCGCCCAATCCCTTCTGAACGTTTTCGAGATGTGTGCGCACTAAGTCGAACGATTGCGTGATGCGTTCATTCAGCGTCTTTTGCAGCTTCTCTTCCACCATAAGGCGCATATCATCTAGGCGCTTTTCGGTCGATTTTACCAGCTGCTCTTGCTGGCGAGCCATCACATCGAAACGCTCCCGTTGCAGTTCGCTATTGGTTTGCATCCCTTTGTGCAAGGCATCGTTCAGCTGTTGCATGTTCTGATTGAGCGTTTGCGTCATCTCCATGCGCAGTTCTCGAATGGTGCGATTCAATTCCTCTCGATTCTCTTGCATTTGTTGTCGCAGTGCCGTTTGTAGTTGCTCATTTTGCGAGTTGTCCTTTCCCTTACTAATCAGCAAAAAGATACATACCACCACTAGCAGAGCGATAGCAATCAATAAAATCAACTCCATACTACTGCGTCAATATTTCGTTTCCCGTCTCGGTTATCAATATCATGTGCTCCCACTGAGCCGAAAGCTTGCCATCATCGGTACAAACCGTCCAGTCGTCCTCATCGTCAACAAACACTTTGTAGGTGCCTTGGTTTATCATTGGCTCTATGGTGAAAGTCATTCCCGGCACAATCATCATTCCTGTGCCGCGTTTGCCAAAGTGGGCCACCTCAGGGTCTTCGTGAAACTTCAAACCCACACCATGTCCGCACAGATCGCGCACCACGCTGTAGCCATTCTTTTCGGCATGCTCTTGTATGGCAGCACCCACATCACCTAGGCGTGCCCAGGGCTGAGCAGTTGCAATACCTATCTCAAGGCACTCCTTAGTCACCTGCACCAATCGGCGTGCCTCTTCGCTCACATCGCCAATCATAAACATGCGCGAAGCATCCGAGAAATAGCCGTTCAAGATGGTAGACACATCCACATTCACAATATCTCCACTCTTCAATACCTCGTGGGGCGAAGGGATGCCGTGGCAAACCACCTCATTGATGCTAGTGCACACACTCTTGGGGAACCCGCCATAGTTGAGTGGAGCAGGAATGGCACCATGCTTGGTGGTGAACTCAAAGGCCAGGCGGTCAATCTCTTCGGTAGAGATGCCCTCCTTGATGTGCTCAGACAGGTAGTCGAGCAGTGCCGTGTTGAGGTTGGCACTTGCACGTATGCCCTCAAGCTGTTCGGGTGTGCGAAGCACTTTTCTAGGTGGAAGCTTCACGCCTTGTTTGCGTAGCTTTTGTATTTTTTCTTCTATCTCGTCCGAATAATTGTCGGGAGTAAAACGACCTCCCTTGATGATTTTCTTCATAATCATACTTTTTTGTTAGATTTCTTATCCCACAAAGTTAGCCATAAAGCAAGACAACGAGTCACAAATTGCCTAAAAACTTTTATCTGTTTATAGATGTTATCTGTGGATGAATGTTTTTATATTTGCATTATGAAAAGACTTATTTTATCAATATTATTGATATCGAGCACTCTAGGCGTAGTGAGTGCACAAGAGTATGTGTTGCATAGACACGGTCGCAACGAAATCGCTATCAGTCCGGGTGGGGTATACTCGCTGTCGGACAAAGAGTGGGGCTTTGGTGCGCACCTTCACTATTTTCGCACACTGAGCAGCACTAGCCCGTGGGCACTGGGTGCAGGTGTAGAGGCAGTAGCCATGCATGGCGGGCACTATACGGTGAGTGTGGGGGCAAAATACAATTTTCTGCACTTCCTCAATATCAGCGTAATGCCTGGCGTTACCTTTTTTGGCAAAGATAACCACAACCATCGTGAAGGCGACGACCATCATCATCATAACAAAAAGGCCCAGTTTTCGGCTCATTTCGAATTTAGCTATGAGTTGATACATACCGAGTTCTTCCACTTGGGCCCAGCCATCGACTTTTCGTGGTGCAAGGGCGACAACCATTTTATGGTAGGCCTGCACTGTGCATATAGTTTCTGATAACAGAAAACGAGGTGAATCTTAACTAAAAAGAATCACCTCGTTTTTTATTTTATTCCGCTTTGTAAACTGTTACAATTCAGAGCCAAAAGTCAATCATTTTACCTCTTTAAATGATTAAGAATTGATGCAAAACTTAATCAAATTACAAACATCAGTAAATCAGCTTGTTGGGTGCGCCATCGCCAAATAGATTATCGCCTAGCGTGGTGAGCTGGTTGCTTTGCACCTTAACGCGGCTCAGGTTTTCGCATCCCAAAAATGCACCATAGTCTATGGTAGTAACCGATGGTGGCAATACCAGTGTGCCACTTAATCTTCCGCAGTTGCTAAAGCTTCGTTGGCCTATGCTTTGCAAGCCATGAGGCAGTGCAATATTTAGTAGATATTTCTTTTGAGTAAAAGTAAATTCAGGAATTACCGTAGCATTGGTGTTGGCTATGTCTACCGACACCAAGTTGGGCATATAGTCTCTGATTAGCTTAAAATCATCATTATCCATTTTGCCCGATACCGTCAAGAAATTGATTTCTTTGGGCTGAATGCCTAGACTCTGAATCTCTTCGGCAAGGCTGCCCAGTGCACCCACCTCTACAGTTGCCTCCAGTGGTTTGCCCTCTAAGATGGCAAACGATTTCCATTTATCTTTTTGACGATAAGCATCGCTTGCACCCAGCGGCACAAAAACAGCCGTTACGCTATCAGCCAAAGCATCGGGCAATAGGTTGGGCGGAGTTTTGCGATTAATCTCGCAAATGGTCAAGTTGCCGCTTCCACTAAATGCCGCATCTTCTATGTTTTTTATCTTCTCGCTCAAAATAACTCTTTTGAGCGAAGGTTTGCCCACCACTTGTCCGTTCTCCACCTTGCAAAAAGCATAAGCCGGAATGAAGTTGGCCATATACATATAAAACTTATCGGGATAAGTACCCCCTTTGCCCGAATACATTTTGATGTCGACATTGGAGATGTCCAACACCTCAAGACTATGAAAATCATCGCGCAAGCGTTTAAAATCTTCTGCATTAATCTTTCCGGTAAGCGTAAGATGCGTCACGCTGTTGGCCTCCTCCTCAGTCATTTGAGAGATGAGTGTTCCCGCTTTGTCTACGTAGTATTGTTTCTTGATAGACTGCGCTGTGGCAGTTGATATGCCGGCTATAAGAAGCAAGCCAACGAATAATTGATTTAATTTCATGGTTGAAATGTGTTTAGATACTCAAATATATAAATAATAAAAGAGACAGAGGATTTAGTCTAGAAAATTATATCTATTTTTGCCCTTATAATCACATTTTAACTCTATGAACAATTCTATTAACACCGATACTAAATTATCTACACACAGCCGCATTCCCCTTCTATTAAGTCTGCTTATATATATCATTTGTTTTTTTGTAGTCTTAATGTCACTACAGAGCCTTTTAAGCTTGCTAGTACCTATGTTAAATGGAGATAGCGTAGTACTGATGTTTTTATATCAGGCTGTAATGCTGGCCTCGGTATTAATAGTAACAGCCGTGGTGTGGCTACTGATAGACCGTTTGCCCTTTTCGCTACTGGGGCTATCTATGCGTGGAAGAGGAAAAGACATCCTTGGCGGAATGCTGGTGGCAATGGCTATTTATGCCATGGGTTTTGGCATCTGTTGCGCCACTGGTTTGGTGGTGATAGACAGTATCTCGCTCGATATACCTGCATTGTGTTATAGCTTTGTCTTCTTTACATTCGTATCTATCACCGAAGAGATAATGTGTAGAGGCTATTTGCTGGGGCGTATGTTGCAATCTAAAACCAATAAATACTTTGCCCTTCTTGCTTCCTCTTTGATATTTGCCTTGCTTCACGTTTTCAACCCCAATATCACCGTGTTGTCGTTTGTCAATATATGGTTGGCCGGTTGCATGCTGGGCGTTGCATACCTATACACACGCAATTTGTGGTTTCCTATCTCGCTTCATCTGTTTTGGAACTGGATACAAGGCCCTGTGTTGGGCTACGAAGTGAGCGGAGTGTCGCTGTTTCCCACCATGCTACACACCTCTATGCCGGTAGAAAATAGTTGGAATGGCGGAATGTTTGGTTTTGAAGGTTCGCTTATTTGCACCATCCTGATGCTGATTTTCACTGTAGGCACCATTGTCTATTTTCAAAGAAAAAGACAAAAAGAAAACCCACAAGTAGCTCTTTAATCATTAAAGAAACTGCCTTGTGAGTTTACCATTATATAATGTGTAACTAGCCTTGCGCTACATCCTTCATAGACAGTTGTATGCGCTTGCGTTCCATATCTACACTCATCACCTTCACCATCACCTGCTGATGAATAGAAACTACCTCGGTAGGGTCTGAGATAAAACGATTGGCCATTTGCGAAAGATGCACCAATCCATTCTCCTTGATGCCTATATCAACAAAAGCCCCAAAGTTGGTGATGTTGCCCACAATGCCGGGCAAAACCATCCCTTCGTGAAGATCGTTGATGGTACGCACGTTTTTATCAAACTCAAACTGCTTGATGGCTTGACGTGGGTCGCGTCCGGGTTTATCCAACTCCTGCATGATGTCTTGAAGCGTAGGCAAACCAACCGTAGCGGTGGTGTATTTGTTGATATCAATCTTGCCACGAAGCTCTTTATTGGCTATCAACTCACTCACGCTGCACTTCATGTCTTTGGCCATTTGCTCTACAATACCATAACTTTCGGGGTGCACAGCCGTATTATCTAGCGGATTGCCCGCTTGCGGAATGCGCAAAAAGCCGGCACATTGCTCAAAAGCCTTTGCACCCATGCGTGGTACTTTCAATATTTCTTTTCTGCTGCCAAACGCTCCATGCTCGGCACGATAGTTAACTATGTTTTGAGCCAACTGAGGGCCCAATCCAGAAATGTAAGTTAGCAGATGGCTACTTGCCGTATTGAGATTGACACCCACTAAGTTTACACAATTCTCTACCGTTTGATCTAGCGATTTCTTCAGCTTGGGTTGGTCTACATCGTGCTGATATTGCCCCACACCAATCGATTTAGCATCAATCTTCACCAACTCGGCCAGTGGGTCCATCAACCTGCGACCTATAGACACAGCACCACGCACCGTTACGTCATATTCAGGAAACTCATCGCGCGCAATCTTGGATGCCGAATAGATAGAAGCACCCTGCTCGCTCACTACAAACACCTGCAACTCTCTATCAAACGATTGGTTGGTCACGAAATATTCAGTCTCGCGGCTAGCCGTTCCGTTGCCTATAGCAATAGCCTCTATCTGGTATGCCTCCACCATCTTGCGCAGTTTGGCCGAAGCCTCTTTTACTTTATCTACAGGAGGGTGGGGATATATGTTCTCATTATGAATTAAATTGCCCTGAGCATCGAGGCAAACCATCTTGCACCCCGTGCGAAATCCGGGGTCTATGGCCAATACACGTTTTTGCCCCAGCGGAGATGCCAACAAAAGTTGACGTAGGTTTTCGGCAAATACCCGAATAGCTTCTTCATCGGCCTTCTCTTTGGTCAAAGAGGCAAACTCAGTTTCGATAGATGGTTTCAGCAAACGTTTATATCCATCTTCTACAGCCATAGCAACTTGCCGGCCACACTCATTGTTGGCACGCACAAAGAAGCGTTCGATGCGCTCGATACACTCTTCATCATCCGGAGTAATGCTAACCTTGAGCAAACCTTCGGCCTCGCCTCTGCGAATAGCAAGCAAACGATGCGAGGTGCAACGCTTTAAAGGCTCCGAGAAGTCGAAATAATCGCGATATTTTACCGCCTCTTCTTCTTTGCCCTTCACAACTTTAGATGAGATAATAGCTTGTCTGCCAAATTGATTACGCACAGCATTGCGTGTTCGTTCATCTTCATTCACCTGCTCTGCAATGATATCGCGTGCACCCTTCAAGGCATCATCTTCATCTTTTACCTCGCCCTTTACAAAAGCGCTAGCCTTAGCCATCAAATTGTTTTCGCGCTGCATCATGATAGTCATAGCCAGCGGCTCAAGTCCTTTCTGGCGAGCCATCTCAGCACGAGTTTTACGTTTGGGTTTATAGGGTAAGTAGATGTCTTCCAGCTCAGTTAAGTCCCAAGAAGCATCAATGCGCTTTTTAAGTTCGGCGGTTAGCTTGCCTTGCTCTTCAATTGTGTTGAGTATAGTTTCCTTTCTCTTCGAAATTTCGCAAAGCTTATCATATTGATTTTTTATCTGTTCTATCTGAACTTCATCCAATCCGCCGGTAGCCTCCTTGCGGTATCGGCTGATAAAGGGAATGGTGGCCCCTTCATTCAAAAGCTTCAAGGTATTTTCTATCTGCGAAGTACGGATATTGGTAGCCGCAGAAATCATTTTATAAAATAAATCCATGTATAATAATATATGTGATAATGAGCAAATGTACATATAATAATTTGATGAGGGGTGTATTTTGTGCTATATTTGCGAAGTAGCAACTGCAACTCAAGCCCCTTGAGCGGTGTTTCTACCTCTGTTACACCTACTGCTTTTCTTTACAGGATAGACAATACTTGAAATTCTATATTTAGATAGAACAACCTAATAAAATAAGCGAATATGATTTGCAAGAAATTAGTTATTTTCATTCTCTCGCTGCCACTTTCTGTCGGCTTGTTTGCGCAAGACAAAGAGGTAGAGTTGAAAATCATCGAAACAAGTGATGTGCATGGCAACTATTATCCTTATTGCTTCATCACCAATCAACCTAAAACCGGTAGCTTGTCAAGGGTTTATAGCCTTGTGCAACAACAACGTGAGGTGTATGGCGATAACTTAATATTGGTAGATAATGGAGATATCCTGCAAGGTCAACCTTCTGTTTACTATTACAACTACATCGATACGCTATCGAGCCACCTTTGTGCCGATATGCTAAACTATATGGGCTATGATGCTGTAAATATGGGCAATCACGATATAGAAGCCGGTCCATCGGTATACAATCGCTGGGTGCAGTCTACCAATGCTCCTGTGCTAGGTGCTAATATCATCGATGCAACTACCGGAGAACCATTTCTGCCTCCCTACAAACTAGTAGAGCGCGATGGAGTAAAGGTGGCTATATTAGGTATGATTACTCCCGGTATACCGGCATGGTTGCCCGAGAATCTATGGAAAGGTCTACGCTTTGACGATATGGAAGAGACAGCCCGCAAGTGGATTCCTATTATTCAAGAAAAAGAGTCGCCCGATGTAATTGTAGGCTTGTTTCATACCGGACAAAGAGCGGTGAAACTAGCCGATACCTACAACGAAAATGCTGCTGTTGATGTAGTGACCCGTGTGCCCGGATTTGATATTGTACTGATAGGACACGACCATGCTGCTGATAGTAAAAAGGTAGTGAATGTAGTTGGCGATTCGGTGTTGGTAATCAACCCGGCCAACGATGCCAATTTGGTAGGCGATGTCACTATAAAAGCAACGATTAAAGATGGAAAAGTAGTTGACAAGCAAATAGAAGGCAAGCTAACTAGTACCAACGACTATCCAATAAGCGAAGAATTTGTGGCAGCATTTACTCCACAATTTGATGTAGTGAAAGAGTTTGTTTCAAAAAAGATCGGACACTTCACATCAGGCATCTCTACTCGCGAGTCATACTTTGGTTCTTCTGCTTTTGTCGATCTAATTCACTCTTTACAACTTAGCATTTCGGGAGCCGATATATCGTTGGCAGCTCCGCTATCTTTTGATGCTAGCATTGATGAAGGCGACATCTATGTGAGCGATATGTTCAACTTTTACAAGTACGAAAACATGCTTTATGTGATGGAGCTAACAGGTGGGGAGATAAAAGGTACACTCGAAGAATCGTATGATAGATGGACCAACCAGATGCAATCGGCTGACGATGCTTTATTGGCCTTTAGAGAAGATAACAATCGTGCAAGTAGCCGCTATAACAAATTGAAGAATATGAGCTTCAACTTCGATTCGGCAGCAGGTATCATCTATACGGTAGATGTAACCAAGCCAAAAGGGGAGAAGATTGAAATAATAAGCATGGCCGATGGTACACCTTTCGATCTAAACAAAACATACAAGGTGGCACTCAACTCATATCGCGGCAATGGTGGTGGCGAGTTGCTCACCAAGGGGGGTGGAATCCCTCAAGAGGAGTTAAAGAGTCGCATCATATCTTCTACCGACAAAGACTTGCGCTACTACTTAATGCAGTATATAGAGAAGCAAGGCACTATCAACCCTAAAGCTTTGAATCAATGGAAGTTCATTCCTGAAGCGTGGACTAATGAAGCTGCTAAGCGAGACTATAAAACATTGTTTGGAGAATAACACAAAATCACTCATGGCCGAAGATATTCTAATAGCCAAAGGTAGCAAAGAAGAGCAATATCGCACACTGTTACCACAAATAAAATCGCTTATTGATGGCGAAACCGACTTAATTGCCAACTTGGCCAATATTGCTGCAGCCTTAAAGAGCACATTCAACTTCTTCTGGGTAGGATTCTATCTGGTGAAAGACGATGAATTGGTGCTAGGTCCTTTTCAAGGGCCGGTAGCTTGCACACGTATTAAGAAAGGAAGAGGCGTATGTGGCACAGCATGGCAAGAGGCTAAGACGCTAGTAGTGCCCGATGTCGATTTGTTTCCAGGGCATATCGCCTGTAGCTCACTTTCTCGCTCCGAGATTGTAGTGCCTATTGTGCGCAATGGCGTAGTAGTGGGGGTGCTCGATGTAGATAGCGACCAATTAGCCACTTTCGACGATACCGACAAGTTGTTTTTAGAAGAGATTACTACCTATCTATCGGTATTTTAGTTAAATTTATTATCTACTCTTAAATTGCTTCATGAAATTATAGCTACCTTTGCAAAAAATTAAAAGAAAGCACAATTTTCTATGAAGCACTTTAAAGTGTACATATCATTACTTCTATTATCTCTGTTTACAGCATATCAGGTAAGCATCACCATGTTTACCCACGTGCATTACATAAACGGAGTGTTGGTTGTGCATTCTCACCCCTATGCATCCGATTCTGAACATACGCATACCAAAAGCGAAGTTCTAGTTATCGACCGACTAGCTGATTATCATACTCTACAAGCCAATTCTTCAAATTATATCTGTACTACAGATATTCAGTTTGGTGTTTTAGAGGTTGATGTCGATTCTACTCATCCATACGTTTCTTACAATCGTATACCTTCCTTGCGTGCCCCTCCTGCACACTTCCTTTATTAATTCCCCCTTTTCTAATTTATATTGATGACTCCCATGCGGTTTGTTGCATTGTGATTCACTCAATTTTTATGCAATTCTTAAAATATTTCTATACAGAATGAAACAATATTTCATCCTGCTTATGCTGCTATGTTTTAGCGTAAGCCTCCCCGCCGTAAATCCTATCAAGGAAGGCAATATGATTTCAGGACACGTTATTGAAAAAGGTATCGAAGAAGATATTCCCTACGCTACAGTGCGCATTGTTGCCTTCGATGGAGGAGCTGTTCCTCAGTCTATTCGCAACACAGGAGCTGTGACCAATGATAATGGGCAGTTTGAATTGCGCAACCTTCCAGCCGGAAAGTACACGCTGAGCGTACAGTCTATGGGATATCGCACACAAGAAAAAACAATTGATGTAAGCAAAGATTATACTGCCGTAGTACACTTCAAGATGGAGCAAGAGGGTATTATGGCCGACGAGGTAGTTGTATCAGCCAGTCGCAATGAAGTAAACCGTCGTGATGCTCCTGTGGTGGTAAATGTGATGAGCGCCAAGCTTTTCGAAACCATCAACTCTACCGATTTGGCCAAGAGCTTGAACTACCAGTCGGGCCTTCGCGTAGAGAATAACTGCCAGAACTGTGGTTTCCCTCAAGTTCGTATCAATGGGCTGGATGGGCCTTACTCGCAGATTCTAATCAATAGCCGCCCGGTGGTTAGTTCGCTGGGTGGAGTGTATGGATTGGAGCAAATCCCCGTCAATATGATTGAAAGAGTGGAAGTAGTGCGTGGTGGAGGTTCTGCTTTGTTTGGAGCCAATGCCGTAGGTGGTACGGTGAATATCATTACCAAAGACCCTATCAACAATACCTTCCAGGTGGCGGGTACCATGTCTAATATGAATGGCAAGTCGTGGGAGCAATACATTGGTGGCAACGTGTCGTTGGTGTCGAAAGACAACCGCTACGGCATAGCTATGTACGAAACTTATCGCAATCGCAATCCTTATGATGCCGATGCCGATGGTTTCTCCGAACTTGGCAAGCTCAATATGAATACATTTGGTTTCCGCTCTTACTATCGTCCTAAGTATAATAGCCGATTCAATTTAGAATATCACACTACCAATGAGTATCGTCGTGGAGGTAACAAGTTCGACTACGAGCCACACGAGGCCGATATTGCCGAACAAACTCGTCACGTCATCAATAGTGGGGGTGCTAGCTACGATTATTATTGGAACGACGCTCGTCACAAGATGTCGGTGTATAGTTCTATCCAGCATATCGACCGTAAGAGTTATTATGGAGCACAACAGAATATGGAAGCTTATGGCAAAACCGAAGACTTGACATGGGTTGTAGGTGGTATGTACACCGGCAATATGGACAACTGCTTGTTTGCGCCTGCTACCTTCACCGGTGGGTTTGAGTATCAAAACAACTCGATGCACGATGTGATGCTTGGATACAGTCGTGATATGAAACAAGATGTGCGTATTGGTGGTGCTTTTGTGCAAAACGAGTGGCGCATGCGTCAGCTTACCATGCTTGTTGGCTTGCGTATGGACAAGCACAACTTGATTGATAAACCTATCTTCAGCCCCCGTGTCAACTTCCTATACAAGCCTATGGATAAGCTACAAGCTCGCTTAACATACTCTACCGGGTTTCGTGCACCACAGGCCTACGATGAAGACCTACACGTGACGGCAGTGAATGGTGAAGGTGTACAAATCCGCTTGGCGGATGACCTTCGTGCAGAACGTTCCAACAGCTTTAGCGGTTCGCTAGACTGGAATTTCAACGTAGGGCACTGGCAAGCCAACCTGTTGGTGGAAGGTTTCTTCACAGACCTACGCCATGTGTTTACGCTTACCGATATTGGCGAAGATGAAAACGGACACATCATCCGTGAGCGTCGCAACGGACATGGTGCACGTGTGTATGGTGCAAACATCGATGCCAGATTGGCTCACGGACGCGAAGCGCAGTTTCAACTTGGCTTCACAGCACAGCGCAGCCGCTACACTCGCGATATCGTATGGCGCGATGCACTCGAAGATGGAAGCCCTGAGCTTACTACCAATCGCATGATGCGTACTCCCGATTATTACGGCTATTTCACTTTCACGTCGGCACCTACCAAGAACTTTGATTTCTCGCTGTCGGGCACTTACACCGGCAAGATGATTGTGCCACACATGGCCGGATACATCGAAGAAGATCGCATGGAAACAACCCCTCAGTTCTTCGATTTGAACCTGAAGCTGAACTATACCTTTGTATTGCACGACCACATCAAGCTACAACTCAACTGTGGTGTGCAAAACATCTTCAACAGCTTTCAAAAAGACCTTGACAAAGGCGAGTTTCGCGATGCGGGTTATTTCTACGGACCTACGCAACCACGCACTTACTTCTTTGGCTTCAAAATAGCAGGTTGATAACTGTTGCATTTTACCTTATAAAATGATTCATTTTTGAAGATAAAATGTGTAGAATTACAACATGATTTGATTAAGTTTTGAATCATACATTAAAAGTCGCCCCACTTAGGCTGTTTGCACTAAGTGGGGCGACTCTCATTATATCTAAATGTGAGAGGTGTTACTTCACAAATTTCTGACGATATATCTTGTCGTTGGCATGAAGCACCAAGATATAACTGCCCGATGCATAAGCACCTACCGGCAACGAAAATTCAGATTTGCTACCCATCATGCTTTCCTTATGAAGCAATTGCCCAGCCACGTTGTATATCTCAATTTTATATATATCGCTCGGAGCACGCACAAAGAGTTCTTGCGCGGCAGGTTGCGGATAAACAATCACTTTATCGTTTTGCTGAGAAGCACCGTCTTCAATGCCTGTAGCCGCCGAAACTGTAAATGCTATGGCATTTGTATCCTGCGATCCATCCACAAAGAGAGCTACTATGTAATTGCCGGCACTCAGTTGTGGGTTGAAACTCATGCTGAAATTATACGTGTCGCCTACATTAAAAAATACGTACTGCGAGTGAGTAACAACTGTTTCGTAATTACTTTCGTAGGCTACAACTGCTTGCACAGTGCCATCAAAAACAGGTGCAGTGCCTGTAGCTTCAAACACACCTACCAACTGCAAATCATCGCCTTCCTCAATGGTGCTCGACACTAAACTAAGGCTGTTGATGCTCATCGTAGCAGTGCCCGAGTAGGCATTGATAGTAGCACTAACGGGAGTCCCAATTTCGGTATAACTTCCGCTCCATTGCACCAACGGACAGATGGTGTAGCTACCAACGGTGATAAGCGTATCGATGGTTGTTGAAATATCGACAGTAGTTTCGGCTTGTCCCGGAGCAATATAGATGCTATTGGTGCTAAGAATGCTTTCTACATTATCGCCACTCATCAAAGCAATATAGATGTCACCATAAAAATCTTCAGTAGAACTATTGTTTTGATAAGTCAGCGTGAAGCTAGCTGTGCGACCGCTATAAAGAGCGTGAACCACTTCTACCTCGGCAGATATAGTAGCTGTAGTGCCCCAGTAGGAAGTAAACGTAGCCTCCCCATTGGCAATAGTGCAATAGTACTTGCTTGTAGAGCCTATAGAACCACGCACTTCATCCCAATTGGTGTTTTTGTCGGGATTGCGAGTTGCAGCATAAAACACGTAAGTGCCATCTGCCAAGCTTGTTGGTAAGTTGAAAGAATTCCAAGATATAGCACTAAATCCAGTTTCAGTATCAATGGTTTCAGAGAACTTATAGGTAGGCGAAATAGGGGTAACCACACCGCTTTGTTCTAATACATAAGCCAATTCACCATCAAAAGTTGTACTCATATTGATAAGATAATTGATGGTGGGCTTTAAACTGCTGCCTAAAGCAACCGATGTGCTAGAAAGATCGATGCCCGAGCAGTAGAAATAAGAGGTGTAGGTAGATGTGCTGGTAGGTTTTTGTATACCAATAGTCATACCTTGATCGGAGGTATAACCACCACCCAAGTTAGTTCCACCACCAATGCCAGGAGATGATGGATCAAGTTCAGAAACAACGAAATAACCATCGTTGGCTCCGGCCCATCCCCAATTCACATGAACCATATCGTTTGCGTCATAGCCATCGAATACAAACTCATGACCACCCTCGCTAGAGATACCACTGTATAAAATAGGACGAGCATTGCTCAATTCATTCTTTATCATGTCCATCCACTCGTCATATTCAAAATAGGTGCGCAGCACAAAGGCCATATTCTCATCATATTTAAAATACTTAATGAGCGAATTGGCCACAGAAGAAGCCGATGCTCCTGAATCTCCAGAAGTATAATTCATATTAACCGATACACCACAAGCATACATCAATGTGGCTATTGCATCTGCTTGAGTAGTGGTGTATTCTCCCGTAACATACTGATTGAGCATATTGGCCCAATCGAAGGTAGTTGCACCATAATCGAAAGAGCACTCGTAGCCTTCTGTGCTACTTTTGTAAGAGTGTGTGCCCTGACCTTGTGTGGGATATTCGTGATACTTCATCACCTGAGCCATGGCTGTTGCCACACAACCGGTAACCGACTTGTCGGGGCATTTGTCATAATATGGAGCACTCTGATTGTACATAATATCGCCCAATAATGGAGTTACAGAGGTGGGGTATGAGGTAGTTCTAGTAACTTTCAACTGCTTTGGTTGAGTCTGCATGTAATCTATTTTACTCATCTCTATCACATAGCTAGCCAAAAAGCTGCGTATATTGGCCGGAATATTTTCTATCATAAATGCGCCACGAGTAGAATAACCCAAGATAGGTTTCATTCTATCGTCGCCCGATACGATGACAAAACTATCATCACCTTGATTGAAAATATAGAAAGCAGGATTCAAATCAGCCTGTGCGCGAGTGAGGTTGTTGTATTGAAAATCGGTAGATACAGCCACCAAAACTGGTGCACTAGCAGCACGAGTAGTTATCCCTTGGGATTTATCGAAATAATCTTTCGCAATGCTGAGAGCTTCACTCTGCGAACGCTTTTGAGCCATCAGCA
>CAMTOV010000039.1 GCA_947074235.1 uncultured Bacteroides sp.
AAGAAGGAAATGTAATGCCAATGACACCTCCTGGTGGATCGGTAAACCAAATGCTTTTGGAGTGCTAACTTAAAGACAAAGAAACTATGAGTGAAAAGACATTATATACACTGATTGTTCATTCGGAGAATATTGCGGGTTTGCTTAATCAAATTACTGCTGTATTTACTCGCCGACAAATCAATATTGAGAGCTTGAACGTATCGGCTTCTTCTATAAAAGGTGTTCATAAATACACCATTACTGTATTGACAGACAAGAATACAATTGAAAAGGTTATAACACAAATTGTGAAGAAGATTGATGTGTTGCAGGCGCACTACTTTGTTGAAGATGAAATCTATTGTCATGAAATAGCACTTTATAAAGTATCTACACCCGAGTTTCAATCAACTCCCGAACCTTCGAAAGTGATTAGAAAATACAACGCACGCATCGTAGAGGTTAATCCTGTATTTGCTATTGTTGAAAAGAATGGCAAAAGCGAGGAAATTACATCTCTATACAATGATCTTCGAGCTTTGGGCTGTGTGCTTCAATTTGTTCGTTCTGGCCGAGTGGCTATTACAACTAGTTGCTTCGAAAGAGTAAATGAATTCTTGGCCGATCGTGAATCGAGATATCTTTTGAGTAAAAAGAAAGAGTGTAGATGACAGAAACAAATAAAATAGGAGCTTATAAATCGGTAGCCGAACCATTTCATGTAGATTTTAATGGCAGACTAACGATGGGAGTGCTTGGTAATCACTTATTAAACGCTGCCGGCTTTCATGCTACAGAGCGTGGCTTTGGTATTGCCAATTTAAATGAAGCCAACTATACATGGGTGCTTTCTCGCTTGGCTGTAGAGCTTGATGAAATGCCTTATCAATATGAAGAGTTTTCTATTGAAACGTGGGTAGAGAATGTATATCGTTTGTTTACCGATAGAAACTTTTCTATCACCAATAAGGATGGAAAGAAGATTGGTTATGCTCGCTCAGTATGGGCAATGATAAACTTGGAGACAAGAAAACCAGCTGATTTATTAACTTTGCACGGTGGTAGTATTGTAGACTATGTATGCGATGCACCTTGCCCCATGGATAAACCATCGCGAATTAAGGTAAATAGCGAAGAGTGCGTAAGTAAGTTGATTGCTAAATACAGCGATATAGATGTAAACGGACATGTGAATAGCATCCGCTACATAGAGCATATTCTCGATTTATTTCCATTAGAGGTGTATAAGCAAAAGAGAATTCGTAGATTTGAGATGGCTTATGTAGCCGAAAGCTATTATGGCGATGAACTTTCATTCTTTATGGATGAAGCAAATCCCAATGAATATCATATAGAAGTAAAGAAGAATGGCAACGAAGTGGTTTGCCGCTCTAAAATTATATTTGAATAATAATAAATTAATTAATAACTAAGTAGCGCAATGCTACTATTAAAAACTAAAAAGTAAAATGGCACAGATGAATTTTGGTGGTGTTACTGAAAATGTAGTAACACGTGAAGAATTTCCATTGGAAAAAGCTCGTGAAGTATTGAAAGACGAAACAATCGCTGTAATTGGTTACGGTGTGCAAGGTCCTGGTCAAGCTTTAAACCTACGCGACAATGGTTTCAACGTAATCGTTGGTCAACGCAAAGGTGGTAAGACTTGGGAGAAAGCTGTTGCTGATGGTTGGGTGCCAGGTGAAACTTTATTCGAAATTGAAGAAGCTTGCGAACGTGGTACTATTATCCAATACTTACTATCGGATGCAGCTCAAATCGAAGTATGGCCAACTGTAAAGAAAAACCTTACTCCAGGCAAAGCGCTTTACTTCTCTCACGGTTTTGCTGTGACATATAAAGAACGTACAGGTATCATTCCTCCAGCAGATGTTGATGTTATCTTAGTAGCTCCTAAAGGTTCGGGTACTTCACTTCGCACTATGTTCTTGGAAGGTCGTGGTTTGAACTCCTCTTACGCTATCTTCCAAGATGCAACTGGTCGTGCTTGGGATAGATGTGTTGCTTTGGGTATTGGTGTTGGTTCGGGCTATTTGTTCGAAACTAATTTCAAACGCGAAGTTTACTCTGACCTTACAGGCGAACGTGGTTCGTTGATGGGTGCTATTCAAGGATTATTGTTGGCTCAATACGAAGTGTTGCGTGAAAACGGTCACACTCCATCTGAAGCGTTCAACGAAACTGTAGAAGAGTTGACTCAATCGTTGATGCCTTTGTTTGCTAAAAACGGTATGGACTGGATGTATGCTAACTGCTCTACTACTGCTCAACGTGGTGCACTAGACTGGATGGGCCCTTTCCACGATGCAATCAAACCTGTAATGTATCAACTTTACGATAGCGTAAAAACAGGAAACGAAGCTCAAATCTCTATCGATAGCAACTCTAAAGCTGACTACCGTGAGAAACTAGAAGAAGAACTTCGTCAACTACGCGAAAGCGAAATGTGGCAAACAGCTGTTACTGTACGTAAACTTCGTCCAGAAAACAACTAATAGATAAAGTCTTCAAAATGTATAAAGCCTCTCTTAGTCCTTGCGACTGGGAGAGGCTTTTATTTTTTATGTAAATCTGTTGCACATTATAGGTATAAACATATCAACCTGCTGTTTGTTATTTATAATCTAAAACGTTTATGATATGTGCATTGCGAAGAGAATGATATTGTGCTTTTTATTAATAATAGCTACCTGCCTATATTCATCTTGTGTGAAGGAATATTATTACTATGGTGATGCTGATTATCATAATTCTTCTAATACAGATAATAACAATAGTACAGGTAAGATATCAGTAAATTTCTCTGCCACTATAGAGGATGCAATAACAGCCACTAGAGCAAGCGGATGGCCTGAACCGCTACCCAAAGGATGCTATGTGAATATCTATGTTTACAATGTAGGAGATTATCCTGGTGATGGTAATTATATATATATGGGAGTGTATAGAGCCACTCGTGATGGATATATTTCACCTCAAGGCAACACTATGATGTTAGAAAAAGGGCTTTATAACTTTTACGCTACTTCGGCTTATAATTTTGATCAGCCCAAAGGTCCACAGTTTAACAATACTACGGGTATAGCTACCGATTTGTATAATGGAATTGACTATCTTTGGTGGAAGGATGAAAATGTATTGGTGAGTAAATATGATCAAACGATTAGTATTCTATTTTCTCGATGTTGTGCCAAGTTGACATTTGAAATGGAAGCAGCTTATAATCATACGCTCAATTCGGTAACTCATTTTGATATTACTACTAGTACGCCGTCGGAATGTAGATTTTCGTTGCGAACGGGCAAGATAACTCCGTCTACTACCGTTACTACATCCAAGCAGATGTGCGATATAAATGGGACTGAAGCAAGTGTTGTTATTCTTCCGCTTGATACTTGGAAGAACCTGACAGCTACTATCTATGCTACAGTTGATAATAAAGGTAATTGGTATACACTCAGTGTACCTCATAAATATTCTGATATCTATAGAGCAGGGTATGAATATGAATACGAATTAAAATTTAATGGAACATCAGTCAATTAATTCCTGCTCATAGTGCACATTAACAATCTGCAAAATCACTCTTTTGGCTAGGTGTTGTTAATGGATTTTATAACTATCTCATTTTACATCGTAAACCTCAACATTCTACGGATAGAATGTATCATTTAATATTGTAAAATGAGATAGTTTTGTTTTTGAATATAAACTATCATTCAATCAGTAAATAAAATCTTTCACAGCATCTTGTAATGAAGGCAGTCTATGCGCCATTTAAACTCTCAATATACTCGATGAGTTTTCTGTAAAATGAATGTTTTCTAAGCGTGTCGCTATTCCCAAGTATCACCAACTTCATCCGAGCGCGAGTGATGGCCACGTTCATTCGTCGTAAATCATTCAAGAAACCAATATGCCCTTTTTCGTTGGCTCGCACTAAGCTGATAAAAATTACATCTTTCTCTTGCCCCTGAAAACCATCTACAGTATTTACAGTAATTAATTTGCGGTAGGGACGAAAGAAGCTATTCTTTTTCAATAAACAGCGAAAGTATTGCACTTGTGCTTTGTAGGGAGAAATTAAACCAAAATCTATTTTCTCATCCATAATGCGTTCATATCCTATCTTATTAATATAGTTCTCCAATTCTTGAAGTAGAAGTTCGGCCTCTTCCTTATTGATTCTCCCTGCCGTATCGCTAAGATACTCTTCGCGAAAATCAAGTTCGGAGGTATCAATCCATGTAATGGGAATGTCGTAATCTAATATTCCACGATGACTAACTTCGGGGGCAGCTTGTAGTTCGTCATTGTAAAACCATTGCGATGAAAAGTGCATAATGTCTTTATGCATTCTATATTGCATGTTAAGCAAAGAAACCACTTCCGGTTTACGTTTGCTGATTTTCTCCATCAACGTTTCGCTTAATCCGGCATGTGCAGCCGACAAGCATTTGATGGTAGGCGGCAACTGACAATGGTCGCCTGCAAACACCACTCTGTCTGCCTTTCGGATGGCTATCCAGCAAGCAGCTTCGAGTGCTTGTGCCGCTTCGTCTATAAAGAGGGTAGAAAAATGCCTACCCATCAAGATGCGACTGTTGCTACTAACCAGTGTTGAGGCTACCACTCGGGCATTAGCAAATAAATCTTCGTTGATGCGTATCTCCAACTCGGTAGCTCTGTTGCGCAAATTGCTCAGTCGGTTTCTGATTTTCTCTTTCTCCGAATGGCTTTTGTTTCGCATGGAGCCTTGCGCCTCTCTGATAGCTTTACGGATGCTCCATAGTTCGCTATAGGCAGGATGATTTTCAAACTGTCGCTCGTAAGTAAACGAAAACATCTTATCGTTCACCTTGCTGGGATTGCCAATGCGTAGCACCGGAACACCTCTATCAACCAGCTTCTCCGATATCCAATCTACCGCAGTGTTGCTTTGAGCGCATACCAGCACTTGATTTTCTCTATGAAGCGTTTCGTAAATAGCTTCTACCAGTGTGGTGGTTTTGCCCGTTCCCGGAGGGCCATGCACTATAGATACCTCTTTGGCACAAAGCACTTGGTTTACTGCCTTCTCTTGACTGGTATTCAACCACGGAAAACGCATAGGAAATAACTCTCGTGGCTTGATGGATTGCTTACCAAGCAACGTATCTCTTAGCTCCGCCAACCTATTGTCCGAAGCATTGATAACATCACCCAATGCCTCAAACATTGTTTTGTAAGACGTTTCATCGAAAAACAACTGTATACCGAGGGAGTCTTTTCCTTCGAGCATTGCCAATGCTTGCGAATTGGGCAGCGATACTACCATTCTAGTATCATCGGCAAAGCTCACTGTAGCGGTGAAGTCGAGATAAGTGATAGTGCCATTGTATTGTTGATTAAAGAAGCGAACAGGCCTGCCAAACTCAAACGAGTGGTTCACCTCTAAATCTTCCGAACGGGTAACTTCTACCACAAGTTGATTGAGTGAATTGTAATAACTTCTTCCCAACCGTATAGGATACCAGCAAATGCCTCGCTTTACTTTGCGAGCTACACCCATGGCTTCTGTTTGTTTACAGAATTCCTCCTTTTCATGCTCATATTCTAATTGAAGCAAAGCCTTTTGTTGCTCTAATTCTTTGATGACCGACGATGATGATTGATTTCCCATTTACCTCTTATCAAGCAATACTAATCTATATTAGCAAATAAAAGTACAACACATATTTTAAGCATCTGTCATTTATTACAGTTTGTTAAACTTTTATTTCTACAATCTTGTTTTACTAAATACAGTGTAGTTCCTCAAAATGATATTTAACCTAAAACTTATGCCATGGTTTATGATATAAAAATGATAAAAAACTTCTACTCAAATTATAAAGAGAAAGTAGAAAATGTTAGAACCAACTTACTGAAACGACCACTTACACTTACCGAGAAGATATTGTATGCACATCTATATGCTACATCTGATTTAAAGAAATATGAACGTGGAGAAGATTATGCCAATTTTCGCCCTGACAGAGTAGCCATGCAAGATGCCACTGCACAAATGGCATTGTTGCAGTTTATGAATGCAGGACAAGAAGAGGTTTGTGTGCCATCAACCGTTCACTGCGACCACTTGATACGTGCATACAAAGGGGCTGATACCGATTTGCCTGAAGCTAACAAAACAAACGAGGAAGTGTATCATTTTTTGCATGATGTTTCTTCTCGCTATGGCATTGGTTTTTGGAAACCCGGTGCTGGTATCATCCATCAAGTAGTGCTAGAGAATTATGCATTTCCTGGTGGAATGATGGTAGGAACGGATTCTCATACACCCAATGCAGGCGGACTTGGCATGATTGCTATAGGTGTAGGCGGTGCCGATGCGGTAGATGTAATGACAGGCATGGAGTGGGAGTTGAAGATGCCGAAGTTAATTGGAGTGCATCTCACCGGCAAGCTCAACGGATGGGCAAGTGCTAAGGATGTAATTTTAAAACTGGCCGGATTGCTTACAGTAAAAGGTGGCACGAACTCCATCATCGAGTATTTTGGCGAAGGCACAGAAACAATATCGGCTACGGGCAAGGCTACTATTTGCAATATGGGGGCAGAGGTAGGTGCTACTACTTCTATATTTCCATACGATAAACGGATAGCAACCTATCTGCGTGCTACTGGTAGAGAAGAAGTGGTTGAGCTAGCTGATGGTGTAGCTTCCGAATTATGTGCAGATGATGAAGTGCATCAATCACCTGAAACGTATTATGACATAGTGTTAGAGATTGATCTTTCTGATCTTGAACCTTATATCAATGGACCATTTACTCCCGATGCTGCAACTCCTATTTCAGAGTTTGGAGAAAAAGTATTACTAAACGGGTATCCTCGCAAAGTAGAAGTGGGGCTAATCGGTTCATGTACCAATTCTTCTTACGAAGATTTGAGTCGTGCGGCTTCTATTGCCCGCCAAGCCCTAGAGAAAGATGTAGCAGCATCAGCTTCATTGATAATTAATCCGGGTAGCGAGCAGATACGAGCCACTGCCGACCGTGATGGTTTGATTAACCTATTTACAGCACTTGGAGCTACCATTATGACCAATGCTTGTGGCCCATGTATCGGACAGTGGAAACGAATTACGAATGACCCTTTGAAAAAGAACTCCATTGTTACCTCTTTCAATCGCAACTTTGCCAAACGCGCCGATGGCAACCCCAATACATACGCCTTTGTAGCTTCTCCCGATATAGTAATGGCGCTTACTTTAGCAGGCGATCTTTGTTTCAATCCGTTAAAAGATAGGATATTCAACCATGAAGGAGAAAAAGTAAAGTTAACAGAGCCTATTGGTGAAGAACTTCCTGAACATGGTTTTGTTACTGATAATGATGGCTATGTTTTTCCTCAAGGTGCACAGATTGAAGTTGTAATTGATCCCGCATCTCAGCGATTGCAAGTGCTTAATCCTTTTGAGGCATGGGATGGTAAAGATATATTGGATATGCCACTTCTTATTAAAGCCAAAGGCAAATGTACAACCGATCACATCTCTATGGCAGGTCCATGGCTAAAATATAGAGGACATTTGCAAAACATATCCGATAACCTATTGATGGGTGCAATAAATGCATTCAATGGAAAAACGAATCAGGTATGGAATAGACTGACTAATGGCTATGATACAGTATCATCTGTGGCTAAGCACTATAAAGCAGATCATATTTCTTCTATTATAATAGCCGAAGAAAACTATGGTGAAGGATCTAGCAGGGAACATGCCGCTATGGAACCTCGTTTCTTGGATGTAAAAGTTGTGCTTGTCAAAAGCTTTGCTCGCATCCATGAAACAAATCTAAAAAAACAAGGGATGCTTGCATTAACTTTTGTAAACAAGGATGATTATGATCGTATTTTAGAGAAAGATATAATCTCTATAACAGGACTAACAGACTTTGTTCCAAATAAAAACTTAACAGCAATTGTTCGTCACGAGAATGGAGAAGAAGAACAGTTTGAAGTACAACATACGTATAACGCTCAGCAGATTGCCTGGTTTAAAGCAGGCTCTGCCCTAAATGCCAAGAAAGATGAATAGAATAACTAAAGACTTAAATGGTAACTTATTAGTACCCGACCAACCCACTATTCCTTATATCACCGGTGATGGCGTGGGTAAAGAGATTACCCCATCTATGATGGAGATTGTAGATACCGCTGTGAGAAAGGTATATGGCCCAAAGCGCCAGATAAAATGGAAAGAAGTATTAGCCGGAGAAAATGCCTTTAAGCAAACAGGCAGTTGGCTACCCAATGAAACGCTTGAGAAGTTTCAATACTACATGGTAGGTATAAAAGGTCCACTCACTACACCTATTGGTGAAGGCATTCGTTCGCTAAATGTAGTTTTGCGTCAAACATTAGATTTATATGTGTGTTTGCGCCCTATACGCTGGCATTTGGGCATTGCTACTCCAATAGTGGCTCCCGAAAAGGTGAATATGACTGTGTTTCGCGAAAATACCGAGGATATTTATGCAGGTATAGAGTGGGAAGCAGGAAGTCCCGAAGCTAAGAAGTTCTGTAAGTTCCTCCAAGAAGAGATGGGCGTGAAGAATATTCGTTTTCCTGAAACCTCATCATTTGGGGTGAAACCTATTTCGCGTGAAGGCACTGAACGATTGGTTCGTGCAGCTTGTCAATATGCTATCGATAATCATTTACCATCGGTAACTTTGGTTCATAAAGGCAACATTATGAAATATACCGAAGGTGGCTTCCGCCGTTGGGGATACGAATTGGCCGAAAGGGAATTTGGTGAAGCTATTGCATCAAAACGATTGGTAGTAAAAGATTGCATTGCCGATGCGTTTCTGCAAAATACACTGCTTTGTCCCGAAGATTATTCTGTGATTGCAACTCCTAACTTAAATGGCGATTATATTTCTGATCAACTAGCAGCTATGGTAGGTGGTATTGGCATTGCTCCGGGTGCAAACATCAATTATGCAACTGGTCATGCAATCTTTGAAGCTACACATGGCACTGCTCCTGCACTTGTAGGAAAAAATGTTGCTAACCCTTGTTCGCTCATTCTTTCAGCAGTGATGATGCTTCAATATATGGGATGGGATGAGGCTGCTAGTCTGATAGTTCGCTCTCTTGAACGATGCTTCGAAGACTCTCGCGCTACATTCGATTTAGCTCGTTTTATGCCAAGAGGTGTGTCACGCTCTACTATTGAGTTTACTAGCGATGTAATTGAAAGAATTAATAGTTAATATCCACTAATAACCCAACACTGAATGAAGAAGGAATATTTAGTCTATAAATTGTCCGAAGAGATGAAAAATGCAGCTCGCATAGACAATGAGCTGTTTGCTAAATACGATGTAAAACGTGGCCTTAGAAATGATGATGGTACAGGAGTATTAGTGGGCCTAACTAGAGTAGGCAATGTGGTAGGTTACGAACGTATGCCAGGAGGTGGATTAAAACCTATTCCAGGTAAACTGTTTTATCGTCAATATGATGTAGAAGACCTTGTACATGGCACTATCAAAGAGAAACGTTTCGGGTTTGAGGAAGTAGCCTACCTACTTTTATCGGGCAAACTTCCCGATAGAGATGAGTTGGCATCATTTTGCGAACTGATAAATAGCAACATGCCTTTGGAACAAAAGACGAAGATGAACATCATAGAGCTTGAGGGGTCGGATATTATGAATATCTTGGCTCGAAGTGTTCTTGAGATGTATCGTTTTGATTCCAATGCTAATGACACCTCACGTGATACATTGATGAGACAAAGCATAGATCTCATATCTAAGTTTCCTACTATCATAGCCTATGCTTATAATATGCTTCGCCATGCTACATTCGGTCGTTCATTGCATATTCGCCATCCACAAGAGAAGCTATCGCTGGCCGAGAATTTCCTCTTTATGCTCAAAAAGGACTATACTGAACTAGATGCTCGCACGCTTGATTTACTCTTGGTGCTCCAAGCCGAACATGGCGGTGGTAACAACTCTACCTTTACGGTGCGTGTTACTTCTTCTACCGGCACCGATACTTATTCGTCGATTGCGGCAGGCATAGGTTCGCTCAAAGGCCCACTGCATGGTGGGGCTAATATACAAGTGGTTGATATGTTCCATCATCTGCAAGAGAATATTCAAGATTGGACAGATATAGATGAAATAGATACCTACTTCACCCGAATGCTCAACAAAGAGGTTTACAACAAAACGGGACTGATTTATGGTATTGGTCATGCTGTATATACCATCTCAGACCCACGTGCACTTTTGCTTAAAGAGCTAGCTCGCGATTTAGCCAAAGAGAAAAAGAAAGAACGTGAGTTTGCCTTCCTCGAACTACTTGAAGAACGTGCAATTGATGTGTTTGGTAGAGTGAAGAATAATGGAAAAACCGTTTCTAGCAATGTCGATTTCTATTCGGGTTTTGTATATGAGATGATTGGTTTACCACAAGAAATCTACACACCTCTATTTGCAATGGCTCGTATCGTGGGCTGGTGTGCTCATCGCAATGAAGAGCTTACTTTTGCAGGTAAGCGCATTATTCGCCCGGCATACAAGAATATACTCGATGCCGGAGAATATATACCGCTGAAGAGTAGATAAGAATTAGTATACAAGATATAATGATAATAATGCTTTGTGTGAGTTGAATTACTGCACAAAGCATTTTCTTAGGTGCTTCCTCATCGTGTATTAGGCAGTGCCTTATTTAGGTTTAGCCACTATCTTTTCATCTTTTTGCCACTGTCTTAGCAAGGTCTCGCTTATTATTATCTTCATTATAAAAACTTGATTTATATATGTTGTAAAGTCTTTTGTTTTTTGTTAAATACTAAGGGCGTTATAACTAATTTGAGCGTGTTGATATCCCCTAATTTGTTGGCTATTTTATTTTTGTTAAGCTTTTTACCTCAAAACTTTTGTCTTATTTTAAGTTTTGTATACTTTTGGCGAGATTATTAAACTGTTAAGTATGGATTTACACTCTTTCAATATCTTTCTTGGCGCGATGAGTCTTATAGCTCTAGTGGTATTCATTTCGCTCTACTTTGTGAAAGCCGGATATGGTATGTTTCGTAGTAGCTCATGGGGCATGTCTATCAACAATCGTTTGGCTTGGATATTAATGGAGTCTCCGGTTTTTATCGTAATGTTTGTCTTATGGTTTGGCTCCGAACGTCGGTTTATGGCTGTGCCGTTAGTGCTATTCCTACTTTTTCAGTTGCACTACTTTCAACGCTCATTTATCTTTCCTTTTTTGATAAAAGGAAATAGCAAAATGCCGGTTGCCATTATGCTTATGGGAGTGATATTTAATATACTTAATGGATACATGCAAGGCATTTGGCTGTTTTATCTATCTCCTTTTGATATGTACATTGTCGATTGGTTCACCACTCCACAGTTTATTATCGGTATATGTATCTTTTTTCTGGGCATGATTATCAATATGAATTCTGATCATATCATCCGTCATCTCCGCCAACCGGGCGATACCAAACACTATCTTCCTGCAAAGGGGATGTACAAATATGTCACATCTGCCAACTATTTTGGTGAACTCCTAGAGTGGGGCGGTTGGGCTATACTCACTTGGTCGCTATCTGGTTTGGTGTTCTTTTGGTGGACATTTGCCAATCTTGTGCCTCGTGCCAATGCTATTTGGCATCGCTATAAAGATGAGTTTGGCGATGAAGTGGGTAATCGCAAGCGCGTATTTCCTTTTATCTATTGAATATAATTAAAATAATATACGATGAAAGATTCTAAACTCTTTACTCCTGTTACGATAGGGCCATTGACACTGCGCAACAGAACCATTCGCTCGGCTGCCTTCGAGAGCATGTGTCCGGGCAACGCTCCTTCTCAGATGCTTTTCGATTATCATCAGTCGGTAGCAGCAGGTGGAGTGGGGATGACTACAGTTGCTTACGCATCGGTCACACAAAGCGGACTATCGTTTGAGCGTCAGTTGTGGATGCGCCCAGAGATTGTGCCCGGATTGAAAGAGTTGACCGATGCCATTCATGCCGAAGGTGCTGCTGCCAGCATTCAATTGGGGCATTGTGGCAATATGTCGCACAAAGGCATTTGTGGTGTAACGCCTATATCCGCCTCTACCGGATTAAATATCTACTCGCCTACTTGGGTGAGAGGAATGAGGAAGGAGGAACTACCCGAAATGGCGAAGGCTTATGCTAATGCAGTTAATCTTGCTCGTGAGGCTGGGTTTGATGCAGTTGAGATTCATGCCGGTCATGGATACCTCATTAGCCAGTTTTTATCGCCCTACACCAACAAACGTAAAGATGAGTTTGGCGGTTCGCTAGAAAACAGAATGCGCTTTATGGATATGGTGATGGAAGAGGTGATGAAAGCGGCTGGAGATGACATGGCAATATTTGTAAAGATGAATATGCGCGATGGATTTAAAGGCGGTATGGATATAGATGAATCGCTTATTGTAGCTAAAAGATTAATAGAGCTAGGCGCGCATGCGCTAGTATTGAGCGGAGGCTTTGTAAGCAAGGCGCCAATGTATGTGATGCGTGGTGCTATGCCTATTCGTACACTTACTCACTACATGAATTGCTGGTGGTTGAAGTTGGGTGTGAAGATGGCTGGTAGGATGATGATACCTACAGTTCCCTTTCAAGAAGCCTACTTCCTTGAAGATGCATTGAAGTTTCGTGCAGCATTGCCCGATGCTAAACTAGTATATGTGGGTGGGTTGATATCTCGCCAAAAGATTGACGAAGTGCTTGACGATGGTTTTGATGCTGTGCAGATGGGACGTGCATTGCTCAACGAACCAGCCTTTGTAAACCGAATGAAAGAAGAAGAGACTGCTCGCTGCTCTTGCAAACACAGCAACTACTGCATTGGTAGAATGTATACTATAGAGATGGCTTGTCATCAGCACTTGAAAGATGAAACATTGCCTCGTTGTTTGCAAGAGGAGATTGAAGAGCTGGAAAAACAATAACAACTGAAGATACTAAGAATGAAACAAGGTATTGCGGTAATTACCGGTGCTGATGGAGGCATGGGAACAGAGATAACTCGTGCGGTGGCTGAAGCCGGTTACCCGATTATAATGGTGTGCTACACTATCACCAAAGGAGAAAAAGTTAGAAATCAGATTATAGAATCGACAGGCAACAAAGAGATTGAGGTGATGCAAGCCGATTTATCATCTATGCAGTCGGTTTCTGATTTGGCGGATAAGATACTACAAAAAGATCAGCCCATAGCCTTGCTGATGAATAATGCCGGAACTATGGAAACAGGTTTTCATACTACCGTAGATGGAATGGAACGCACAGTGAGTGTCAACTATTTAGCGCCTTATCTGCTCACTCGCAAGCTATTGCCTTTGATGGGGCAGGGCACTCGCGTGGTGAGCATGGTGTCTTGTACGTATGCTATAGGTAGTATTGACTTTCCTGATTTCTTTAATCGTGGACGCAAAGGACGTTTTTGGCGTATTCCTATTTATAGCAACACCAAGTTGGCATTGCTTTTATTTACACTAGAACTAGCCGAGCAAGTGAAAGCGAAAGGAATAGCTGTAAATGCTGCCGATCCGGGCATTGTATCTACACCAATCATCACTATGCACGCTTGGTTTGACCCAATTACCGATTTGGTGTTTAGACCTTTTATTCGTACTCCTCGTCAAGGAGCAGATACGGCTATTCGCTTGTTGCTCGATAAAGACAATGAGGGTAAGACGGGTACTTTCAACTTGAGCGGTCATACCAAACAATTATCTGACAAATATATCAATCATAAACAAAAGCAAGAGCTTTGGGATGAATCAGAGCAACGAGTAAAACAGTGGTTATAAATAAACGTATTTGATAACTGTTACATTTAACGTTGTATTTCTTTACATTTATAAAGGTAAAATGTAGAGAAATACAACGTTAAATGATTAAGTTTTGAATTGATATAAAATAGCTATTGATAATCAATGAATTGAATGGTTTGCAAGATGGTTTATTTTGCTAACAAAAATCCGTGCGAGAATGGCAGATTCTTATTGCACGCTATCCGTTTCATTATATCCATTTCTAAAAATAATCGCAATTCATATTCTCTCACTGCTCAGCCTATTTCTGCTTGGCATGAAAATGTGAATTTTATAGCGATAGATTACTTCTCAAGTCTACAATTAAGTAAGTTAATGTATTGTTTCGTGTCTTTTCTTTTTATAATTTTACGCACTTAATCCAATTGCTATTAGCTTGTAAGTCACTATGCTACAAGGTGTGCCATTGGTTTAGACAAACATTTTTATACAAAAACGATGAGAAGAGTATTTTTATTTATGATGTGTGGAGCAATGATGGTATCGTGTGCTCATAAAAAACAATCCCTAAACTACCCTATGACAGAAAAAGTAGACACTGTAGATGTGTATTTTGGAACAGAGGTGGCCGATCCATATCGTTGGCTCGAGAATGATACAAGTTCTGCTACTGCTGCTTGGGTTACTGCTCAAAATGAAGTAACCAACGATTATTTGGCACAAATTCCATTTCGTCAGCAATTGCTAGACAGATTGACTAGCTTGACCAATTATGAAAAGATTGGTACTCCTTTTAAAAGAAATGATAAGTACTACTTCTTCAAGAATGATGGCTTGCAAAATCAAAGTGTGCTTTATACGCAAGATACATTGGATGGTGAGCCTACAGTATTTCTTGATCCCAATCAACTATCTACTGATGGAACTGTAGCATTGACTGGTGTACGCTTCTCAAAAGATGGCAAATATGCAGCTTATACCATTTCGCGTAGCGGATCGGATTGGACTGAAATCTATGTGATGGACGTGGCTACTCGTCAGCTTTTGGATGATCATATTCAATGGGCTAAATTCTCTGGTCCGTCTTGGGAGGGTGATGGTTTTTACTATAGCGCTTATGATGCTCCTGTAGAAGGCAAAGAGTTTTCTAATGTGAACGAAAATCACAAGATTTATTATCATAAAATTGGTACTCCTCAATCTTCCGATAAATTGGTTTATCAAAACCCTAAAGAACCCAAACGTTTTTATTCGGCTAGCACTAGCGATGACCAACGATTCCTTTTCATCTATGAATCGGGAGCTGGTAGAGGCAATAATGTATTCTTGAAAGATTTGAGCAAGAATGGTCCGGTAAACCAATTGACTACAGATTTTGATTATCAATATTATCCTATAGAGGTGATTGGAGATAAAGTATATTTCTTCACCAACTACAATGCCCCCAAGTATCGTATCATGGTGGCTGATGTTAACAATCCGAAGCTTGAAAACTGGACTGAGCTGGTTCCTGAATCTGAATCAGTATTGTCGGGTGCACAAGTGATTGGTGGCAAATTGTTTTTGACTTATGATAAGGATGCTTCAAACCATGCTTATGTTTACAATTTAGATGGTACTCAAATTCAAGAAATTGAACTTCCTTCATTGGGTTCTGTTGGTTTTAGCGGAGATAAAGATGATGAAGAGTGTTTCTATGGATTCACTTCGTTCACTACTCCGGGTGCAACCTACAAATATGACATGAATACTAACACTAGTGAGCTATATCGTGCTCCTAAGGTTGAATTCAATCCCGAAGACTTTGTGACAGAACAGATATTCTTCCCCAGCAAAGATGGTGTGAAGGTTCCTATGTTCTTAACTTACAAGAAAGGCTTGAAACTCGACGGTAAGAACCCTGTATTACTTTACGGTTATGGTGGTTTTGCTATCAGCCTCAACCCAAGCTTTAGCACAGCACGTATTCCATTTTTAGAGAATGGTGGTATCTATGCTCAAGTAAATCTTCGTGGTGGAAATGAGTATGGCGAAGAGTGGCACGTAGCAGGTACAAAGATGCAAAAGCAAAATGTATTCAACGATTTCATCTCGGCTGCCGAATATTTGGTTGATAACAAATATACCAACCCAAGCGAAATAGCTATCATGGGTGGTTCAAATGGTGGTTTGCTAGTTGGTGCTTGTATGACTCAACGTCCTGATCTATTCCAAGTGGCTATTCCACAAGTAGGTGTACTAGATATGCTTCGCTATCATAAGTTTACTATTGGTTGGAACTGGGCTAGCGACTATGGCACAAGCGAAGAGAGTCCTGAGATGTTCGAATACTTGAAAGCATACTCACCTCTTCATAATTTAGAAGCGGGTACTAAATATCCTGCAACTATGATAACTACTGCCGATCATGATGACCGTGTAGTGCCAGCACACTCGTTTAAATATGCAGCAGCTCTGCAAGAAGCCAATGATGGTACCAACCCCACATTGATTCGCATCGAAAGCAAAGCAGGACACGGAGCTGGTAAGCCTATCAGCAAGGTGTTGGAAGAGCAAGCCGATATTTATAGCTTTATTATGTATAATTTAGACATGAAACCACAGTTCTAGTAAACTGTAAGTTTAGTCTATTTGTTAATAGCATATAGCACATTGCTACTCAAAATGCAATGTACTATATGCTTTTTTGTTTTTAATATCATTTTATTACTCAATATTGAATATTTAACTATTAAAATGATATGATATTAAAAATAACACTATATTTGCAGAAGAGTTAGTTGACATTTTATCATAAAACCTATTTAAAACTCAATATTATGAATATTCAGAATATTATGACCTCTCTTGAGGCAAAACACCCTGGTGAATCTGAGTACCTCCAAGCTGTGAAAGAAGTTCTTCTTTCTATTGAAGATATATACAATCAACACCCCGAATTTGAAAAAGCAAAGATTATAGAACGATTGGTTGAACCCGATCGTATATTTACATTCCGTGTGACATGGGTAGACGATAAAGGTGAAGTGCAAACCAACCTTGGTTATCGTGTGCAATTCAACAATGCTATTGGTCCTTACAAAGGCGGCATTCGTTTCCACGCATCAGTCAATCTGTCTATTCTAAAATTCTTAGGATTTGAGCAAACATTTAAGAATGCACTTACTACATTGCCTATGGGTGGTGGTAAGGGTGGTTCTGACTTCTCACCTCGTGGAAAGAGTGATGCTGAGATTATGCGTTTCTGCCAAGCCTTTATGTTAGAGTTGTGGCGCTACATTGGCCCTGATACAGATGTTCCTGCCGGTGATATCGGTGTAGGTGGTCGTGAAGTAGGATATATGTATGGCATGTACAAAAAACTAACCCATGAAGTAACAGGAACACTTACCGGCAAAGGGCTTGAATACGGTGGCTCACTTATTCGTCCCGAAGCAACCGGCTTTGGTGGATTGTACTTTGTAAACGAAATGCTTCAAAGCAAAGGCATGGAGATGAAAGGTAAGACAGTTGCTATCTCAGGTTTCGGAAACGTGGCTTGGGGAGCTGCTTTGAAAGCAACTGAACTAGGAGCTAAAGTTGTTACTATCTCTGGGCCCGACGGTTATGTATACGATCCTGATGGTATCAGTGGTGATAAGATTGACTACTTGCTTGAACTTCGTGCTACGGGTAATGATATCGTAGAACCTTACATCGAAGAATATCCAAATGCTAAATTCTTTGCAGGCAAACGTCCTTGGGAAGCAAAAGTGGATATCGCTCTACCTTGCGCTACACAAAACGAATTGGACGGCGATGATGCGAAGATGCTTATTGAAAATGGGGTAACTTGTGTAGGAGAAATATCAAACATGGGTTGCACACCCGAAGCTATCGATCTATTTATAGAACATAAAGTGATGTATGCACCGGGCAAAGCTGTGAATGCAGGTGGTGTAGCTACATCGGGATTGGAAATGACTCAAAATGCAATGCACATCACTTGGACTGCTGCAGAGGTAGACAAGAAGCTTCACGAAATTATGCACGGCATCCATGCACAATGTGTAAAATATGGTACTGAGCAAGATGGTTATGTGAACTATGTAAAAGGGGCTAACATCGCAGGGTTTATGAAAGTAGCTCATGCAATGATAGCACAAGGGGTTATCTAATCCTTATATAGTATTTATTAATTAAGCTAATGATAGACTACTCAAGATTTGATTTATAAATAAATGTATTGCAAATAGCATAAATTTTGTTTAGTTGTATTT
>CAMTOV010000040.1 GCA_947074235.1 uncultured Bacteroides sp.
TCTTTCTCTTTCTTCGCATCCTCTACACACTTGTTGTAGTTGGTAGAGTAGGGAGTAACCGTCTCAATTTCAAATAAATCCCCACCGGTCACCTCTTGTATCTGTTCGGCAATTTTCTTCGTATTGCCCGACCACGAGAAGTAAGCAATCAATACTTTAGGTTTTTGAGCCTCGTTTTGCGACATCACTTTGGGTTGCATAATCATCAATGTAATTAGTGTGATAAATAAAGTTTTTAATCTCATAGCGCTATTTATTTAGTTAGTAATCTATCATGCAGCAGCACTTGCAGGGTTTATGAAATTGATAACGAATCCAAACAATACCATCACTCAATACTTCAGAAGATAATAGTTCCATTGTTTGCCCCTTGGCAGGAAGTTCGCTATCGGTTTCACCCACATAGTCGAAAATAGTTGCCATGCCTGCCAACCCATCTATACCCGGATATATTAATAGACTCAATTCGTCGATAAGTCCATCTTTCAAGAAAGCGCCGTTGAGATAGCCTCCTCCTTCCAGCAATATCTTTTCAATACCAAATTCTACTCTTAGTGTTTCCAAAGCAAGCTTCATGTCATCTCCTTTTTCTCCCGCAAAGAGATAAGAGATACCTATGCAGCGCAGGTGGTCTATGTACTCTTGTGATACCTGCTCACTGAGCACGGCAATTAAGTTTTCTCCTTCCGCTTTATCATCTTCATACAGTGTTTTTCCTTTCGGGTCTACAATGATGGTAAAACGGTTGGAAAGTAGATTGCCTACATAACTTTCATTAGTAGTGATGGGAGTTGATGTCTCGCTCTGGAAAGTCTGTGTAAAGTAATGCTTTTGAATCGTCTTGCGCCCAAGCATAATGGCTTGTGCATGGTAGCGAAGACTAATATCGAAGTACACTTTCGATACCTCATCAAACGTTTTTCTATTATGTGGCTCGGTATAACGATCGCAATCCAGTCGACCGTCTACCGAACTCATCATATGACATATAACATGTGGCTTCATACAAGAGAAAGATTAAGCAAACTTCAATTCATTCAACCACTTCACCATTTCGGGCGCACGATGATCTAAAAATAAACTTCCCTTTGTGTCGAGCGATGCAATTTGCTTCATCTCTTCGGCCGACAGCTCAAAATCGAATACTTGGATGTTCTCTTTGATGCGCTCTTTGCGTACCGATTTAGGTATTACTACTACGTCTCTTTGAATGAGCCAACGCAATACTACTTGTGCGATGGACTTACTATGGCGCTTAGCAATAGCAGCCAACGTTTCATTGGTGAATAAGTTATTCAACCCTTCGGCAAATGGAGCCCACGATTCTATTTGCACACCATTCTCCTGCAAGAACTGTTGCGTCTCTATTTGTTGGCAAAAAGGATGCGTCTCTATTTGATTCACTGCCGGCACAATCTTCTGATTACAGATAAAGTCCATCACTCTATCCGGAGTAAAATTGCTGATACCAATGGCACGAATCTTACCCTCTTCATAAAGTTCTTCCATAGCTCGCCACGCACCATATACATCTCCATATGGCTGATGTATAAGATAGAGGTCGAGATAATCTAGCCCTAAGCGTTCGAGCGATTTATGAAAGGCAAGCTTTGCAGATTCATATCCTGCATCTTGAATCCATAGCTTGGTAGTGATGAATAACTCTTCGCGTGGTACACCACTACGCTTGATAGCTCTGCCTACCGCCTCTTCATTCATATAGGCAGCAGCCGTATCAATCAGTCTATAACCCACCTTGATGGCATCGTATACACATGTTTCGCATTCCTCTTGATTGTTTATTTGATAAACGCCAAATCCTAAGATAGGCATTTCTACACCGTTATTTAATGTTACTGTTTTCATATGGTTATTGTATAATTATCATGATGCAAAAATATATGCATAGTAACAATATGAAGCTAAACAATTTACGGTTAGTTGTATACTTATTACAGAAAGATGATTTTAATAAGAAGTATTGAGAATTAAGGCTACTGTTTTCTGAAATCTGCTGGAGATACACCTGCTTTTCTTTTAAAAAACTTGCCAAATGAAGACTGATCTGCAAAGTTGAGTAAGGTAGCTATCTGTTGTATCGATAGTTTTGAATCGATAAGTAAGGTGCGTGATTCGCTATACAACATCTCTGAAATAAAATCGCTAACACTTTGCCCTGTAATCCTCTTCACGATATGCGTTAAATGGTGGGTTGAAAGATTAAGCTTAGCAGCATAAAAGTCAACTTTGTGCTCTTTGCGATAATGCAATGCTAAAAGCTCAATAAACAGCTGTATTGTAGATTCATAACGAGTCAATGAATTGTTGATATTCATTTCAGGACTGCGTTCGATAATATCGCTCAAATCTAAGTAGAAAGCAAATATATTATTCAGTACTACCTCTTTATAGTAAAGGTGAGAAGTATTGTCGATAGCTCTATCTATCTTGTATATTAAATCTGATAAATGACTGGTATTGTCGGGATATAAATGAATGACAGGAGCACTATATAACCTAACGCCATATCTTACACGCTTATTTATCATATCGGTCGAGTCCATCTCCTCCATAAATTCTTTGCCAACAAAGAGAAAGTGGCATTTGAAATCGAGACTGCAATTATCGAAATAAAACAGGTGAGAAGCTGCTAAAAGTACCAATGAGTCTTTTTGTAGCGTAAATGTTTTATAATTAATATGGATGGAGGTATCTCCTGATAAAACCAATATAGCAATAAAGGCATCTAGATGAGTGGGGGTTGAAAAGTGAGACGTGATATCAGTATAATCTGCTTCACTACAGTTTATCTTTTGCCTCATTTCATTGGAAGAATGCTTGATAAAAGGGATGTTGCAAATAGTTCTGATAGAATACATATGGTTATTATTTACTTGTATTAAAACTAATTATACCATCTACAAAGTTAGTTTTTTGGTTGATAATATCCAAATTATACCAACTTTGCCCAATTTTAGATTTAGTGTTCGTAAGTTTTTGTTCGAACTTTGTCGCACCTTTCAAATACAATATATCTTAATTGAAACATACTTAATTAATGGAAAAGAGAAAATGGATTCTTCTTTGCTTTTTAGCGACTACTATGCAACTTGTGGCTCAGACAGAAGAACGAAAAATACTAACGATAGAAGATATGTTTGAGCTGGCCAATCAGAATAGTCGTAGCATCAAATCTGCCCAAATAGCTCAATCGGAAGCCCAACAGGCTATTAAGGTTGCTAAGAGTGCCTGGCTTCCTTCTGTCAACGTTTCGGCATCGGTAAGCTATCTAGGCGATGCCTGGATTTCGGATCGCAACTTTTCCAATGGAATGAATGCACCAATGCCGCACTTTGGCAATAATTTTGCGATTGAAGCCTCTCAAGTAATATATGCCGGTGGTTCTATAACCAATGGCATCGCTATGGCCGAATTGTCTCATCAATTGGCTATACTCGATACAGAAAAGAATAAACAGGACGTTCGCTTTTTGTTGATTGGCAATTATCTAGAGATGTATAAGCTTCGCAATCAAGTGAAAGTTTATCAACAAAACATAGAGCAAACTAAAAGACTGATTACGGATATGCATGCCAAACAGCAACAAGGATTAGTCTTGAAAAATGATATTACTCGTTACGAACTTCAGCTAAAGACTCTAGAGCTGGTTTTATTGCAGATACAGAATAGTATTACGATACAAAACACGCAATTGATAACCACCTTGGGTTTACCACAAAATATATCTATTGAAGCAGATACTACTCTGCTTGATAAACTTCCTTATTTAACCGATGAACAATATTGGCAAAATACGGCAACAGGGGTTTCTCCCTTATTGCAGCAAGCTAAATTGGGAATTCGTCAGTCGCAACATCATGAGAAGATTGTACGTGCCGAACGATTACCCTCTATAGTGCTATTTGCGGGTGATAACCTAGATGGCCCAATTGTAATAGAAGTACCTCCTCTCAATCAAAACCTCAATTATTGGTATGTAGGTGTGGGGGTGAAATATGAAATCTCTTCTCTGTTTAAAACCAATAAAAAGATAAGGCAAGCCAAGCTTTCTACTCAGAAAGCAGAAGAAAACAACCTGCTGCTACAAGAGAATGTATTTGTAGCAGTGAAAGACGCTTATATTCGTTTTCAAGAGTCGTTTCAGATTTATGAAACGCAACTGAAAAGTCTGGAGTTGGCTATACAAAACTATTCGGTAGTCAACAATCGATTTTTAAACGACTTATCGCTAATCACCGATATGCTAGATGCCAGCAATGCTAAGTTGAGTGCAGAACTACAAACGGTAAATGCACGTATCAATATTCTGTTTAACTATTTCCGATTAAAAAAATCGGTAGGCGATTTATAAATCAACAAACTAATTATAAGGTGATGAAACATAAAACAAAAAAACTAATTTACAACTTGATTGTAGGTGTCTTGCTGTTGTGTGGTATATGGTGGGTGTGTGCTCGATTTGTGCATCTGGGAAATGTAGAATATACAGATAATGCACAAGTGAAGCAACTCATTGTTCCGGTCAACTCTAGAGTGCCCGGTTTTATTCAAAAGATATACTTTGAAGAGTATCAAGAGGTAAAAAGAGGTGATACGCTTGCTGTAGTCGAGGATACAGAGTTTCGTTTGCGTGTAGCACAAGCTGAGGCCGATTACCAGAATGCACAAACGGGTAAGACGGTAATGACTTCTACCATCAACACCACTCAAAATAATATATCTGTTTCGGATGCCGGAATAGACGAAGCTAAAGTAAGACTTGAAAATGCGGAACGTGAATATAAACGTTATCAAAAACTGTTGGCACAGGATGCAGTTACTACGCAACAATATGATGCTGTGAAGACTAATTTTGAAGCGATGAAGGCTCGCTATGAATTAATGGTTCGTCAAAAGCAATCTACAGCTTTAATAAAACAAGAACAGACGCAACGTCTCGACCAAACTGATGCCGGTATTAAGTTGGCCGAAGCTGCTTTGGAGTTGGCCAAACTCAATCTTTCGTATACAGTGATTTTAGCTCCATGTGATGGAACAGTAGGGCGTAAAGAGATACAAGAGGGACAATTGATACAACCGGGGCAAACGGTGGTAGACTTGGTAGATTGTAACGATTGCTGGGTGATTGCTAACTACAAAGAGACGCAAACAGCTAACATACGTGAAGGACAATCAGTAGAGGTTGAGGTGGATGCCATCCCCAATGTGAAATTTAATGGACGGGTAAAGGCCTTATCGAGAGCTACAGGCGCTAGTTATTCGCTTTTTCCACAAGATAACTCTGCCGGCAACTTTGTAAAGGTTGAGCAACGCATCCCAGTACGTATTGAGTTTACTAGTGACAACAATCAAGAAGATATGGCTCGCCTACGCGCAGGAATGAATGTAGAATGTATCGTTAATTACTAAGTTATGCACGAAACGGGTCCGTTCTCAATTCCTGCCATTCGCAACTTTGTTCCCGAAAAAGCAAAACCTTGGATAATTATCTTATTCGTGATTGTTTTTCAACTTTCGGGAGGGATTTATCTTGCTGCCGTAAGCGAAATGGTAGGTGGATTGGCATTGATGCAAGAAGATATCTTGATGGCTGGCTATGCCTCTTTTGTTGGCATGGGTCTTACATTTGCCATCATGTTTCGGTTGAAATTTCGTTTCAATACTAAGACAGCATTTTTTATCTGTTCGTCGGTGTTGATTGTTTGTAACTTGATAACCATGCATACAAATAGTGTTCCTGTCTTGGTAGCGACTTGCTTCATTGCCGGTATTTTTCGTATGTGGGCTACATTTGAATGTAACTCCACTATTCAACTTTGGCTTACTCCCAAACGCGATTTATCAGTTTTCTTTTGTTTTATCTATCTGCTAGTACAAGGCTGTATTCAACTTTCGGGTATTGTTACAATCTATATGGCAGTATGGAGCAATTGGGAAAATGTGCATTGGCTGATTATCGGCCTATTGATAATGTTGATGTTTGCCACATTGATACTTTTCCGCAATTATCGCTCAATGCACAAGTTGCCTCTTTTTGGTATTGATTGGCTAGGCGCATTGATGTGGGGCATTACACTTCTCTGCATTCTTTTTGTATGTATTTATGGCGAACACTATGATTGGTATCAGTCGTGGCAAATTAGGGCGGCTACCTGTTTGGGCATGATTGTGTTGCTACTCAACTTATGGCGTGCCTCTTTTATTCGTCATCCTTTTATCGCCTTGCAAACATGGAGTTACAAATCAGTATATATCACCTTTCTACTTTATATTTTGATTGATATATTGCTTGCTCCCTCTCATCTTTTTGAGCATATTTATATGGAAGCAATTTTAGGTTATGATGCGCTCAATGTTATCTCTTTAAATTGGGTAGTCTTTGCAGGAGTTGTATCAGGGGCAATTTTTACATATATCACTTTTGCTAGATTGAAATGGAAATATAAAACGATGACTGTGATAGCCTTTGCGATGATTACCGTCTATCTGCTCTGGTTTTATTTCCGAATAGATTATAGAGTTCCCAAAGAAGCGTTGATAATTCCTCTGTTTATGCGAAGTTTTGCTTATGTCATTATCGCCATTTGCTTTCTTACAGCATTGTCTAGCGTACCCTTTCAATATTTCTTTCAAGCTGTATCGGTTCAAGCATTTGTAAGTGCTTGCATAGGTGGGCCTATCGGAACGGCAATTCTTGAGCACCTTATGCGAGGAGCAACAGCCAAAAATGCCATGCTACTTAGTATAAATATAGACCGTGTGAATTCTGCTGTTGTTCATTTACCCTTAAATCAGGTATATGGAGCTATGCAGCAACAAGCTTTGATGGTATCTATGAAAGAAATTTATGGCTGGTTGGCATTAGTGGCAATGGCTTGCTTGCTAATATTTCTTTTGAGAGAAAGCTCTATACGGCCTAAGTTTGCATTGCATCCTAGATATCGTGTAATACGCAGATGGGTAAAGCATGAGTTGAGAATGGGTGATTGACAACACTATGCTAAGTAGCCCTTCTTAGTTTGTTGCCAAGCCCTTGGCAACAAATGAAACTTACTTATACAAAAGATATTTCTCGCGCATTTTACGATAAGAGTTCAGTTCTTCTTCCCACGATGCGCTTATCTCTTCCTCTGATTTGCCGGCAAGTACGGCCTTGCGCACGGTGTCTGTTCCCATCAATAAGTCAAAGAAACGGGCACGATCGATAAAAGAGGCACCTTCGCCCGAGCGATTGAAGAAGTCGATGAAGTAGCTAAGTGTGAAACCTTTTTCTAGGTTGTTGACTCTGCGTAGGTCTACTCCATAACAGGTTTGGCCTTTGTGCATGGGGTTTTTATCAAAGCCGGGCAGTGCTTGTGGTGTAAAGGTGAAATCACCATATTTTTCATTGGGTGCTCCCAATACTTGGAAAGGGAAAGTGGTGCCACGCCCTACACTAATCTTTGTCCCTTCAAAAGGACAAAGCGAAGCATACAAACGAATAGCTTGATCGTTGGGCAGGTTGGGCGAGGGCTTCACAGGGAGTGAGTATTCTTGCTGATGCTCCCAACCCAAGCAAGGGATAACCGTAAGCCTACATCCCGAAGGATTCTTACTAATCCATCCCTCACCATTTATCATTTGTGCCAGTTCGCCTACCGTGCAGCCATGCAACAATGGGATAGGTAGCATACCTACAAAACTACGGAAAGCGGGTTTAAGGATAGGCCCCTCAACATAATCGCAAGGATTTGGACGGTCAAGCACAATGACCTCTTTGTTGTTTTCGGCAGCTGCCTCCATGATGTAAAACAAGGTGCTGATATAGGTATAAAATCGCGCGCCTACATCTTGTATGTCGAAGATTAAGATATCAATGTCCTTTAATTGCTGAGGGGTAGGCTTTTTGTTTGAACCATAAAGCGAAAGAATGGGAATGCCGGTGCGCTTATCTTTGCCGTCTTTTACTGTTTCACCGGCATCTGCATCACCTCTAAACCCATGCTCGGGAGCAAAGACCTTTACAACGTTTGCATTTAAGCTTAGTAAGGTATCAAGCAAGCAAGTCTCTGCATTGTTTATTACCGATGTTTGATTAACCACCAATCCTACGCGTTTACCTTTCAATAAAGGAAGATACTCTTCGGTACGTTCTGCACCTGTAGTTACAACGTCTTGTGCAAAGATGGTTTGTATTGTGATGAATACGGTAAAAAGAATGAAACAGATTGTGGAGCGCATCTCGGTATTTTTTAGTATTATTGCACAAAAATATCTAATTGCATCGACTATTACAAGTTATGACAAAAGAAGTTACATGCCCACTAGACTTGATTGATATCTATTATCCCCAAGATGGTGAGCTGCGAAATATATTGCTGACTCATAGCAAATCGGTTGCAGAAAAGGCTTTGACAATAGCACGCAACCATCCCGAGCTGAATTTAGATGAACAATTTCTGTATGAAGCAGCGATGCTTCATGATATTGGCATTTTCAAAACCAATGCTCCCGGAATAGACTGTTTTGGCGAGTCTCCCTACATCTGTCATGGCTATTTGGGAGCTGAGTTGGTGCGCGAAGCAGGCTTTCCGAAACATGCCTTGGTGTGCGAGCGACATACGGGTGCCGGATTATCATTGCATGATATTACTTCTCAACAACTTCCTATTCCACATCGTGATATGCTTCCCCTTTCACTTGAAGAGCAAGTGGTTTGCTTTGCCGATAAGTTTTTCTCAAAAACTCATCTTGATAAAGAAAAGACGGTAGAGGCAGTGCGAAAAAGTCTCTTAAAGTATGGAGAGGAAGGAGTAAAACGCTTCGATTGCTGGTGCGAGCAGTTTTTGTAGCATTAAAAATTAATTAAAAAGAAGTAATGCGCTTTATTATTGGTGAAGATTATGTAATTTTGCCCATTCAAGCGTATAACGAATAGCGAATGACGCCATTGAAAGCAAATACAATCATATCATCCATACTACTGTTTATTGTCTTACTGATTCTCCCGTTTGAAGCAAGCGCACAGCGTCGTCGTGATAGGGAGTTGGGAGGGCGAGAAGACTTTAATTCTCCACCAACAGATTCACTGCAAGTTGATTCGGTTGCTCCTGTGCAACCTGTTGCAGCTAAACCATCAGCTCTTGATGCTCCTGTAGTATACTCAGCAAACGACTCCATTGTTTTTGAAGAAGGCGGTTATGCCCACCTCTATGGTGATGGTAAGGTAAACTATCAAAAGATTGAACTTACCGCACAGGTTATTACTATGAATATGGATAGTAGCACCGTTTATGCACGTGGTATAACTGACACATTGGGAGTGGAAACGGGTAAACCGGTGTTTAAAGATGGTGAAGATAGCTATGATACAAAAGCGATACGCTATAACTTCAAAAGTAAAAGAGGGATTATCAGTAATGTGGTAACTCAGCAAGGTGAAGGCTACGTGATTGGTAATAATGCTAAAAAGGGTGCTAATGATGAGCTCTTTATGCAAGATGGTAGATATACTACTTGTGATAATCACGATCATCCTCACTTCTATCTGCAACTAACTAAAGCGAAGGTGCGTCCTCGCAAAAATGTAGTGACAGGGCCTGCCTATCTGGTGGTAGAAGATGTGCCGTTGCCACTGGCTGTTCCATTCTTTTTCTTCCCGTTCTCTAGTAGCTACTCTTCGGGTTTTATTATGCCAACCTATATGGACGACTCGTCACGCGGATTTGGTTTGACTAATGGGGGATACTATTTTGCAATCAGTGATTTTGTTGATTTAAAGGTGATAGGTGAAATCTTTACTAAAGGTTCTTGGGGGCTAGGTGTAGAGAGTAATTACAACAAGCGATATAAATTCTCTGGTTCGTTAAAGGCCGATTATCAGGTTACTAAATTGGGAGATAAGAATTTGCCTGACTATTCGGTAGCCAAAGACTTTAAGATTGTTTGGAGTCATCGCCAAGATGCAAAGGCTAATCCGAGTCAAACATTCTCGGCAAGTGTGAACTTTGCAACAAGTAGTTATGAGCGTACAAATATTAATAACTTGTACAACCCACAATCGTTGACTCAGAATACAAAGACTTCGAGTATTAGCTACTCTCGTATGTTTCAAGATATCGGTTTGACTTTATCGGGAACATTCAATATCGCACAAACCATGCGTGACTCTTCAATTGCGGTTACTCTTCCCGACTTGAATATCTCATTAACTCGCTTTTTCCCCTTCAAGCGCAAGAAAGCTGCTGGTGCAGAACGCTGGTATGAAAAAATCTCTTTGCAATATACTGGTCGCCTAGTAAATAGTGTGAAGACTAAAGATGACCAATTGTTTCAATCGAACTTGATAAAAGATTGGCAAAACGCTATGCAACACACTATTCCGGTGAGTGCAACTTTCTCGCTATTCAAATACTTCAATTTAACTCCCTCGTTCAATTATACCGAACGTTGGTATACTCGTAAGTTCAATAGAGAGTATAGTGATGAAAGACGCTCTTGGCTTCCTACTGATACCGTTTATGGCTTCCATCGTGTAGCCAACTATAACTTCTCAGTTGGGGTGAATACCAAACTTTATGGTATGTATAAGCCTCTGTTTATGAAGAAGAAAGAGATTCAGATACGACATGTATTTACTCCAAGTGTCAGCTTGAGTGCTGCTCCTTCTTTTGATAGATACTGGGAACAATATGAGGATTTAGATGGAAATATGCAATACTATTCTCCTTATTCGGGTCAGCAGTTTGGTACTGCTCCGCGCGAAAAACAGGGAAGTATCAACTTTGATGTTTCCAATAATATTGAAATGAAATTTAAAAATCGAGAAGACTCCATTGTTAAACGGAGCTTGATAGATGAGATTGGAGGTTCGCTCTCTTATAATATGGCTGCATCTACCCGGCCCTGGAGTGACTTGTCGATGCGGGTGCGTTTAAAGTTAACTAAGAATTACACCTTCAACATGAATACAACCTTCGCTACATACGCATATACATTTGATAAGAGTGGTAATGTAATTGTAGGCGATCGCACAGAATGGTCATACGGACGTTTTGGACGTTTCTCTGGGTGGGGTTCTTCATTTAATTATACCTTCAATAATGATACTTGGAAGAAATGGTTCTCTCCCGAAGAAGTGAATGGGAAGAGTCAGAAAGATCGAGATAAAGATCAAGGAAATGAATCTCCTGGAATGGATGGAACTACAGGTAGTGAAGGAGACAATAATAAGAATAAAAAACAAAAGGCACAAGCCGATGCTGACGGATATCAACCATTTAAGATGCCGTGGTCGGTTAGTGTGAACTACTCATTCAATATACGAGAGGATAGAACTAAGCCTATTAATCGTGAATCAATGCGCTATCCGTTTGCATATACGCATAATATAAATGCGTCGGGTAACTTAAAATTGTCTACCAATTGGAATGTGACATTTACTACTGGATATGACTTCCAAGCTAAAGAAGTGACACAAACGTCGCTTACTATATCGCGCGATTTGCACTGCTTTAATATGGCAGCCAGCCTCTCTCCATTTGGTCGCTGGAAATATTATAACTTCAAGATTAGTGCCAATGCAAGCATCTTGCAAGATTTAAAGTGGGAGCAACGTAGCCAGACTCAAAGTAATGTGCAGTGGTATTGATGCCATATAACGAGATATTAAAAAAGGCTGAATTCATTTGAATTCAGCCTTTTTTAATATTGTTAGTTTGGTATTACCAAATGATTTCTTCTTTGCCATGAGCTTTTAAATATTCGTTGGCTTTACTAAAGTGCTTATTGCCAAAGAAACCATTATAGGCCGATAGGGGCGAAGGATGAGCAGACGATAAAACAAGGTGTTTGTTGCGATCAATAAAAGCTCCTTTGCGTTGTGCATAACTGCCCCAAAGGATAAAAACGATATGCTCGTTCTCTTCTGCTAATACTCTAATCGCTGCATCGGTAAACTCCTCCCAACCACGACGCTGGTGAGATCCTGCTTGATGAGCTCTAACTGTAAGGGTTGCATTCAATAGCAGTACACCTTGTTCAGCCCAGCGGGTCAAGTTGCCACTTTGGGGAGTTTCAGTGCCGATATCGCTCTTTATCTCCTTGAATATGTTCATCAGAGAAGGTGGAAACTTAACATCATCATTTACCGAGAAACACAATCCATGCGCCTGTTCGGGACCATGATATGGGTCTTGCCCAATAATTACTACCTTAGCTTTATTGAACGGGCATAACTCGAAAGCATTGAATATAAGTTTGCCAGGTGGAAATACCTGCTGCTGCTCATATTCGCTCTTTACAAAACTAGTTAATGCTTTAAAATAATCTTTCTCAAACTCAGGTTGCAATCGCTGTTTCCAGCTCTCTTCAATCCTTACATCCATTAGATTAAATGAATATTTATAGATTCGCAATCTTTACGCATTTTCTCAGGCCAGATACTAGCTTGAATCTCGCCAATGTGTGCTTTGCGAAGATAGAACATGCACAATCTTGATTGTCCGATACCACCGCCAATAGATAGTGGAAGTGTGCCTTCGACAAGGCGTTTGTGGAAGTACAAATCAAGACGTTGTTCTTCTCCTTCTTCTTTTAGTTGTTCTAGCAATGCTTTTTTGTCTACACGAATACCCATAGAAGATAATTCGAAAGGACGTTGCAATACATCATTCCAAACTACTAGGTCGCCATTCAATCCAGGTAAATCATTCAATCCTATAGTAGTATAGTCATCATAATCAGGAGCACGTCCATCATGCTTTTTACCATCGCCAAGTTTGCCACCAATACCAATAATAAATACAGCTTTATGCTTCTTGCTGATTTCATATTCGCGACCTTTAGGATCTAAGTTAGGATACAGTTGGCGAAGCTCTTCTGCGTGAATAAAATATATTTTTTGTGGAAGAGATGGTTTGATTTGTGGATACATTTCGTATACCATATATTCAGTGCGAACCATAGCTGCATAGATGCGGTTCACAATTTCTTTCAAGAATTCTACATTGCGTTCCTCTTGCACCATTACACGCTCCCAGTCCCATTGGTCAACATAAAGAGAGTGTAAATTGCCCAGCTCTTCATCGGCACGTATGGCATTCATATCTGTATAGATACCATATCCAGGTTCGATATGATAGTCGGCAAGTGTTAGTCTTTTCCATTTAGCAAGCGAATGTACAACTTCAGCTTTCGCTTCGTCTAAATCTTTGATAGGAAAAGAAACGGCTCTTTCTACTCCGTTTAAGTCATCATTGATACCCATTCCTTTTAATACAAAAAGCGGGGCTGTCACACGGCGTAAACGTAACTCTGATGATAGATTCATCTGAAAAAACTCTTTGATTTGCTTAATACCGAGCTCAGTCTGTTTTAAGTCCAAAAGAGGTGTATAATTCTCTGGTTTTATTAGATAACTCATAGGTTTTTAAAATGTTAGTTGTTGGCAAAGATAGATATTATATTTATAATTGGATAGTATTATCGTTAAAATTATGTCAATATGATAAATGTTTTCCATTTTGTTATGGCAAAATAATATATTTGATATCACTCTGCAACGGTCTAGATGGTAAAAAGGATTTAAAGATTAGGATGATAATAAGTTTTTATCTATTTTTGCCGATACATAAGACTGCACTTATAGTTCAATGGATAGAATAATGGATTCCGGTTCCATCGATTGGAGTTCGAATCTCCATAAGTGCACGGATATAAACGCTAACAATCTAGTAATAAGAGTGTTGGCGTTTTTTTTATTATTTTTGGCGTCTAAATCTTGTCAAGAGTATTTTTATAAACATTTAACCAAAGCGGTCAATTAAAATATATGTCTTGAAGATTTAAATAGAATACTAGTATCTTTTAATCAAAACACAGTGCCAAACTCAATAAAACATAGTATCAAATGCAGCAAATGGCAGTACGAAAAAGTGGCTTTACAGCTCTTGTGAAGTCGGTGGGTAAAAAAATAAGGAGAAAACTACTGTTTTCTCCTTATAATATAGATTAGCGGAAAGCTAATTCATGATTGGTATTGCAAATATAGGCAATAGTTGTGGTATTTGCAACTTGTAATTGTGGAATAAAGGCTCTATAATAGATGTAAAGAGCGCAATATTGAAGGTTATTATTTGTTTGGCTCTAAACTGGGAAGTGAGAACTTGCTGCGAATGAAATTTTCGATAAAATCCATTGTGCCATCTATTCCTAGCAACGACGAATTGATACAAAGATCATAAGTTGATGCCATACCCCATGTTTTATAGGTATAATAGTTGTAATAATCAGAACGCTTTTTATCTGTCTTCTCTATTAAAGCTTCTGCTTGTTCGGCAGTGATGGAGTGGCGAGCTTGCAATCGTTGAATTCGATCTTCATGATTGGCGGTGATAAAGATGTTAATCTTTTTAGGATGATCGCGCAGAATATAATCAGAACAACGGCCTACAAATAAACATGAATGCGCAGTAGATAGCTGTCTAATCACATCGCTTTGAATTTTAAACAATGCATCATTGCTCAAGCAGTTTATAGACGAAATAGCACCATCGCTCACAAAAGGAAAACGCATTCCAAACAGTCCACCAATAATTCCTTGAGAGGTTTTTTCGTCAGCTTTCTCAAAAAACTCTTTGCACAGACCACTTTCTTGCGAAGCAAGTTCAATCAATTCTTTATCAAAAAAGCGAATGGCCAAACGCGAAGCTAGCTTTTCACCTATTTCTCGTCCGCCACTACCCAACTGTCGTCCAATATTGATAATATAGTTTTCTTCCATAATGTGTATATATTCATAGTTTTACAACAAACTTAATCAATTTTCAGCGAAAGTGAAATAATCTTTCAGCCTTTTATTGTTTGGCAGCCTTCTTGAAAGTTTTAAATTGCCAAATGAGCATAACGGCTGATACAATGCTGGCAGCTAAATCGGAAATAGGCATGCTTAGCCAAATACCTGTTTGCCCATAAAATTGTGGCAATATCAATAATAAAGGAACCAAAAATAGAAGTTGACGAGTGAGAGATAAAAATATAGCTTTGCCCGGCATACCAATACTTTGAAAGAAATTGGAAGTTACCATCTGGAAGCCTACAATTGGGAAAAACATCACTACATATCTAAATCCCTCTTTTGCAATCTGAGTTAGCTGATCATCTTTGGTGAAGATAGATACCACCTGTCCGGGACAAATCATTCCTAGTAGAAATCCTAGTGTTGTAAAGATAGTAGCACCAAAGATGGTGAACTTTAACACTTGCATTACACGTTCATAATTTTTTGCTCCAAAGTTATAACCTGCAATAGGTTGCATGCCCTGATTGAGTCCAAGCACTACCATCACTACCACAAACACTACTCGATTAATAATGCCAAATGCACCAATAGCCAAGTCGCCTCCATATTTCTGTAACCCTTGATTGATTAGGATAACGATAAAACAAGAAGCCATGTTCATCAAGAAAGGAGACATACCAATAGCAAGTGAATCGAAAACGATGGCTTTTTTTAGTCTGAAAATGCCACGATGGAAGTGAAGAAGTTCGTTTTTGTTGCTGAATAGTTTAAACTGCCACATCAAAGCAACTGTTTGAGCTATGATAGTGGCGATAGCTGCACCGCGTATGCCCCACTCAAATACAAATATAAATAGGGGATCGAGTATTGCGTTAATTAATACGGTAGCTATAGTGGCATACATTGCCTTTTGTGGATGCCCCGATGAACGAAGCATGGCATTTAGTCCTAAGTAGATGTGAGTGATAATATTGCCGTAGAGAATAACCTCCATATAGTCGCGCGCATAACCCACAGTTTGGTCGCTACCACCAAAGAAGTATAAAATAGGATCGAGAAATATTAAGGATAATACAGAGAATGTTAAGCCAATAATTATATTTAAAATCAGCACATTGCCTAGCACGCGTTGGGCTGTGTCATAATCTTTTTGCCCTAGCTTTACCGAAACAAGCGTAGCTGCACCTACGCCTACCAAAGAGCCAAAAGCTGCCGCTAAGTTCATTAATGGAAATGTTAATGCTAATCCGGAGATTGCCATTGCCCCTACACCACGACCGATAAAAATGCTATCGACCATATTATACAAAGAAGCTGCAGTCATGGCAATAATAGCCGGAACGGCATATTTTACCAACAGTTTCACGATGCTTTGTGTCCCCAACTCTGCGGGTACGTATTGTCCTGCCATATCTATATTAAATATGTGTACAAAGATACACATTCTTTATTTAAGAGGAAAAAGTAACGCTATATAAAAAATGTTTCGTACTTTTGTTCCCAAATATTGAGTAAATATATTACGTAATGAACCTATTAGAACTTAGTGAACAGGAAATCATCAGACGTAACAGCCTGAATGAACTCCGAGCGATGGGAATCGATCCCTATCCTGCAGCAGAGTATGTAGTTAATGCTTATTCCACAGATATTAAAGAGGAATTTAAAGACGATCAAGAATCGCCACGCCAAGTATCAATCGCTGGTCGTATCATGAGCCGTCGTATCATGGGTAAAGCATCCTTTATTGAACTACAAGATTCTAAAGGGCGTATACAAGTATACATCACACGCGACGACATCTGTCCGGGTGAAGATAAAGAATTATACAACACTGTATTTAAACGCCTTCTTGACTTGGGCGATTATATTGGTATTGAGGGTTTCGTGTTTCGTACACAAATGGGCGAGGTGAGTATTCACGCTCAGAAACTTACTGTACTAGCCAAGTCTATTAAACCGCTTCCTATTGTAAAATATAAAGATGGTGTAGCTTACGACTCATTCGAAGATCCTGAGTTGCGCTACCGTCAACGCTATGTAGACCTAGCTGTAAACGAAGGTGTAAAAGATATCTTCATTAAACGCACTAAGGTATACAACTCGATGCGCGAATATTTTAATTCGAGAGATTATATTGAAGTAGAAACTCCTATCCTTCAATCAATTGCTGGTGGTGCTGCGGCTCGCCCGTTTGTTACTCATCACAATGCGCTTGATATACCTTTATATCTTCGTATTGCCAACGAGCTTTATCTAAAGCGCCTTATAGTAGGTGGATTTGAAGGTGTGTATGAGTTTTCTAAAAACTTCCGTAATGAAGGTATGGACCGCACTCACAATCCAGAGTTTACGGCTATGGAGGTATATGTAGCTTATAAGGATTATAACTGGATGATGACATTTACAGAAAACATGATTGAGAAAATCTGTATGGATGTGAATGGAACAACAGAAGTGAAGGTTGGAGACAATGTTATCAACTTGAAGGCTCCTTACAAACGTGTGACTATGCTAGATTCTATTAAAGAATTTACGGGTCATGACTTGCATGGAATGGGAGAAGAAGAAATTCGTGAAGTATGCAAGAAACTGGAACTTGAAGTTGACGAAACAATGGGTAAAGGCAAGTTGATTGATGAAATCTTTGGTGAATTCTGTGAAGGAAACTACATCCAACCTACTTTCATTACTGATTATCCTATCGAAATGTCACCTCTTACCAAGCGTCATCGCGAGAACCCTGAATTGACAGAACGTTTTGAATTGATGGTGAACGGTAAAGAGTTAGCAAATGCTTATTCAGAGTTGAACGATCCAATCGACCAATTAGAGCGTTTCATGGAACAAATGCGTTTAAGTGAAAAGGGTGATGATGAAGCGATGATTATCGATAAAGATTTTATCCGTTCATTGGAATATGGTATGCCTCCTACTTCGGGTATGGGTATTGGTATGGACCGTCTTGTTATGCTTATGACAGGTCAAACTACTATCCAAGAGGTATTATTCTTCCCACAAATGCGTCCGGAAAAAACAACTCCTAAAGATTCTAATGATAAATATATCGATTTAGGAATTTCTGAATACTGGATTCCTGCCATTCAAAAAGCCGGTTACAATTTGATATCAGATATGATGGGTGTGAACCCTCAAAAGTTTCACCAAGACATCTGTGGTGTCAATAAAAAGTATAAGCTTGAATTAACTAATCCGAGTGTTGCTGAGGTAACGGAATGGATAGAAAAGATTAAATGAAAATAAAGAATGAAAAATTAAAAGCCAAGTA
>CAMTOV010000041.1 GCA_947074235.1 uncultured Bacteroides sp.
TTGCATAACCATCTTCAGCCAACTTACTTCCCTCTTCGCTCTTTTGAAACACGAACTTACCGTTTTCATCAAAAGCGTACACAGCTACCGATGTTACTTCATTCGAGAATGCGTCGGCAAATTTTAGGTTTCTATCATACTTGAATTTAACAAGATGTTCTACCGTACAATCCTCCTTGGGTAAATCAAGTATGCTGTCGCATGAGCCAAATACAGAACAGAACATTATGATTGCTGCACTGAATTTTAATCTGTTGATGTAATCCGATCTATTCATGTAATTTATTATATTGATTAATAATATACTTTTAGCTTGAATGCTTCGGTATTATAATCTGTTGATTTAGTTAGTGTAAAGAGGTTGATTTTACCTCTTTACACTAATGTGAATGATTTATCTAGGTTGATTACTAGTTACCCAATTGTATGTTTTGTGTAACAATCTCCCATGGCAAAATATTGATTTGTGCAGCGATGTATGATTCTTCATCTACTGGAACTTTAGGAACAATTACGACTTCTGGATAAGGAACTGGAGTTCCAAGACCAACAATACTTGTTACATTTAGTTTATAAACATGGTTGCGAATGACAGCAGGTATTTCAGCTCTGTGAATAATATCCACATAATAATAAGTCATACCACCATTCCAATACAATATATTTCCATAAGAATTTAATTTAGCTCGGGCATCAGGTAAGCTAACTTCTACTCCGGCGCTATTATATAGTTTAGTTACATAATTATCTGCTAAAGTTGCTACAACACTGTATTGTTCACTTCCTGCTTCAAAAGTAATATCTCCAAAAGGAATTGTTGCATATGTGTATTCTGTTGAAGATTCACCTGTACGTGTGTAAAGGCCAGACGTGCTAGCTAACAATTTTTGAATACCTTCTTTGTAATATAACTTACCTGCAAACTTCATAATGTCTTGAGCTACACCACTAGCATCCTTTAATACTGCAGTTACAATTAATTTAGTGCTAGTAGATGTTGTGTTCTCTAAGCAGTAAGCTATGTCTTCACTCTCTAAATCAATATCATTATAGTTTAGAGATCCGTAACTTTCAGTTGCTTTTGGAACATATGACTTAGCCCAATAAGAGCGGTAGTTAGTAGCATCATTCCAACCGGTAAATGGATTCGATACATCACTAAGGTCTTTTAATAATTTAGATTTAGGGTTTGTATTAACAATCTGCCAACCTACAACTTCGGGTGTTATTTTTACGGTAGCTGAGCCAACAGTAGTTTCTGTACCCGTGTTACTCATAGTTTCAGCGTATGTTGTAACTATCTTTACAGCCAATCGTTCTACATACACATCAACAGGACTTTTCATTGCATCTTCTTGCTTATCAAAAATATCAGCTATTCCAATAGGTGTTGGCATCATTTCAAGGCCAGTAGAAGACATGTAAACCGAGTTGCTCATCATGAAGCCGCTAGGTGCTTGATCTTCTCCTTCTACCAATTTTTCGCCTAAATAACTTGTCTCAACTGCATCCTTTAGGTCTTGTAGACTAGGGGTTGTAAGAGCTGTAACTTCTAACGAAGGATTTAAAATGACAATCATTGATGATGGTAAAGTTTTTCCCTCACTACTGTCAAAAACAAGTACCGCATTGGACGTTTTTGTGATATTTGAGGCATCATTTTTTTCCCAAGTAAGAGCAGGGGTTTGTGCCTCAGAAGCACTACTTCCATCTGGGTTAAAGAAGAAGAAAATTCCGTTATTAATTGCATGTTCTGCATCTAAGCCATCTTCGAAACTCGCTCTTGTAGTAGTTGGCGAAGAGATGTTTACGGCAAGAAATGAATTGCTTTCTTCAGCATTTTCGGGTACATTGCTTACTAAATCGTCTTGATTTGTACATGCTGCAAATAATCCTAGCAACATGAAGCCTAAAAATAGTTTTTGTAATTTCATAATTATAGCTTTAAATTAATGAATGAGTAAAATATTTAATAAATTGAGTTTCTAATTATTGTTTGAATTATACAAACAGGTAGAAGTTATTCACTATTGCTGCGTTTTTTTTGAAGTTCAACTAAATTGTCAACGGCTTCTTGTGATCCTTTTGATCGAGCATCTAAGAATAATATTTCTGCGCTATCAAGATTGTTGCTGAGAAGTTCAATTACCCCTTTGTTGTTGATTACAGCTGCATTGTTTTTATCGGCTTTATCAATATACATAGTGGCTCTTGGCAAGTTGCCATTGATAATTTCTATTGCAGCTGCATTAGCATTGGCTATCTTGTCTTGTGGGAACATGCGAACTGCAACATCAAATATTTCGTTAAACTCTTTACTTCCCTTTGGATAAAGTTGCGAAACGATATAGAACTCTTGCAAGCTAAGCTGCTGTGGCGAACTTTTGAGTACGGCTTTAGCCTCGTCGATATCAAAATCCTTAACTAGATAGTTGATAGTATAGTCAGAGTGTCGGAGGCTAGGATATACGTTCTTTAATAGGAAGGCATATGTTGATCCATTTCCTAAATTCTTAATTCGAAGATCTTTCTCATCTTCCGAGATATTTGAGTTAATGATGCTCAAAACTTCCTCTTTATTCTCCAATGGATTATTCAATACATATTCTTTTAATCCTGCCCAGTCTTCAGGAACGGAGCTTACATTGATAAGTTTATTATCTAGATTGTAAAGGCTGATAACATAGTTTTTTAATGCCTCAGCTCTTCCTTGAGCTAAGCGCGCATTATTTTGATAACTACCTTCAGGCGATGCATACCCTACAATCTCAATATCGGTTATAGAAGTATTCTTGTCATTTTTGACAAGCTCTATACTATTCTTTATTTTGAATAGTTCTTGTTCATTTTGCTTATAAGTAGGGTTGATTGTAGTTTGGTTTACAAGAAAGTCTAAATAAGCCGTACCTTTTTGAGCACGCATTTTAACCTCTTCTTTTGGAGGAGTGATAAAAGCAACATGTGGTTGCACTATATAATCTTCCTTATTTATTGTAGCAAGCAAAGTTTCACTTTCATACTTTTTACAATCAGCGCAACCAAATAATTCACTTGCTAAAACGATGTTGCCATTATTCATCCATGGTTCATATGGCATAAGAATAGTATAGTCAATACTCTGCTTTGTTTTATTCTTACGTCTACAAGTTTTATAAATATCTACATTATATTTTTTGTAGCGTTCGTTTATTATGCTTCGGTTTCTACCGGTAAGTAAAATTGCAGGTAATATAATGTCATCTTGCGCATTGCCCACAGGTTGCAAAATAGGAATGATTTCTAGCATTTGATTGGTAGCTATATGAGTGCTAGGCTCTACCACAACTGTAAACGAGATGAGTAAGCTACCTTTACTAATGGTTATATTCTCATTTTCTATAGTGAATAAACTATTAGTAGTATCTTGTGCTATGATAAATGTAGGATAGATAATCCAGATTAGTATGTATATTAATTTTTTCATAGGACTTCATGTTTAGAATAAGTAGATTAAACTAACAGCTAATTTGGTGGGTCCAAAATAATTGTCATGCGATTTCTCAACCATTTCAGGGCAAGTAGTGCATGGATATTTTTTATAAGTCACATAGGCATATCCAAATCCAATAGATGCTTCTGCATTCCAATGCTTACCAAGTATAAATTGATAACCATAAGCAAGTCCACCACCCCAGATATTTCCTTTATATCTATAATCTTTCATATCGCTCCAAAGACCAAAAGGTGGTTTAAACCCCATCGTATTATATACGCCTCCCATAAGATGTACACCAAAAAAGTGCCCATTAAATTTGTCACACAACCAATATCGAAACTCTGGTTGTACTAACAAGAGTTTTAATTGCTTGCTATCCGAAAACTTCCATGGGTTGTAGAAGACGGTAGCTTCTAGAGTCGTTTTTTTACTAAGGCCAATTTCGGCACCTAGATTGGGCAACCTAAAAGCATCCATTAAGATATTAGTCTTGAGTGCTAGTTGACTATGTGCTGTTACAGTGAATGCAACTATAAAAGCAATTCCAATTACAATTCTCTTCATCACCATTAGTTTAGATTTAATTGCTCAAATTTATTTATTAAAAAAAAACTTTATGATTGGTGTTTTAATCAAAATTAATTTTATAACTTTAAAATATGATAACGCAAAAAGTGTTAATATTTAATGTTTATAGAGGGTGTTTTCATCATTACTATTCTTCTTTGCCTATGAAATAACTTTACTAAATGAACTAAGCCCTTTTTGTAAATATGTTAAATGGTTTTGGCGATAATGATGATCTTGCTTGTATGATAAATAGCTTATATGTTATTAATTAAATGGCTTTGTGTTATTGTATTTGTGATAAATATATAATTGTTTAGAACAAGAGCTGTGTTTTATTTGTTTATATAATATATTGGAATATTTAAACATGTTAGATGTTTTGAGCCTGCATTTAAAATAGAGGTGTTTTAATCAAATGAGTGGCAAATAATTCATTTAATAATTGTATTTCTTTTTTTATTTTTTATTCCAGTAGATATTTCTCTTTTAAAATCTAAACTATGCTTAAAACTTTCTATTTTATAGTTAGTCTATTATTAGTCTTTAATCAACAGATTTTTGGCAATGAAATCCTTAAAAATATAAGGATTAAGCATCATATGTGCCATGAAGCAGAGTTTGATGGTTTAAAGGATTATATTATACGAGATGAATCGGGCTTATATTGGTATTCCTCAAATTCAGGTTTAGTTAGATTTGATGGAAATATCTTCTCTGTATTTGAATATGAGAATTTTGATTCGCGCGATATAAAAAAAATATGTAGCGATGGGAATAGGAACATATGGCTACTACTATCCAAGGGTATTTGGGTAAGGTTCGATACTAGGGTTGAAGATTATGAATACATTAAATTACCTTATAATATAAACGATATTGAAGATATATACGGATATGAAAATACCGTTTATATAGTACATGATAATAAGCTTAGTATATTATTCAATAGCAATAATGTGACTACTAGCACTTGTGATGAAAGCTTATCTTTTGAAGGTGATTTCTTGCAATTAAACGGCTATAAAAATCATTTGTTGATTTTAACTAATAAATTCATCTATGTATATAATGGATTTTCAAGAGAATTTCGTGAAATAGATTATATTGATATAGGTTTGAATCCAAATCAAATAACAGCACTTCATTTCGATTTAATCAATCTCTTAATATGCGATACTCAACAAAACTTATATAAATACAATCTGGATGATAACTCATGGGACGCAAACAGCATTTATAATAGCACAAGTTTGCCAATAGAAGGTATTATAAAATTTCAAGATTCAAAGTATATTGCCTATTCTAAGCAAGAAATATATCTTTTAAAACTTTTAGACAACTCGAGTTTTACTTTCTATTCTTTAGAGAAAATTAGCGATTTAAATCCTTATTTGCATAAGCTAATAGATAATGCCATAACGGATATTAGTTATGATGATTTGTACCAATCTTTCTGGATATTCTATAATGAAAGAGAGGTTGTTCAAGTTGTTTTAAGTAATTCGAATATTCTGAAGATAAATATTCATAATAATAATAATGCAATAAATAATATTGTAGAAGATGGTTTAGGGTTTATTTGGGTAGCAACAAATGGTTCAGGGCTTTATAGAAGTACAGCTAATGCAATCAATCAATCTTTAACCTTCGAGCAGTATCACCCAAATGATATACATACAAACTACCACATATGTAACGATAATCAGGCCAATGTGATAGTGGCGGATAATCTTGGACTAATAAAAGAATACAATGTATTAAATGACAGTTATAGCAACCTATTAAGTGATTCTGTTTTGTTTACTAATATCAAAGCTTTATTTGTTTGCAGCAAAAATAAGTTATGGATAACAACCTCTAAAGCTATTATTATGCATAATTTGAATAATAATAGAATCGAAGATATATTGTATTTAGATATAGCGAAAGATGAAAAAGCATCGTTTGCTGAAGATTACTTAGGGAATATATGGTTTGGTAATGACGAGGGGATTTGGATTATTAATCAAAAGAATTCCAAGTTGCAGCTTCAAAAAGCTATAGAAGCGTCAAATGCAATTGTCCTTGACAAGATAAAGAGTATATATATTGATCATAATAATAAAGTAATAGTTTCCTATTCGGATGGTTTAGCAATAGTTGATGCATTGAGTAGAGATGTAGAGAATGTGATACTCAAAACTGATAATAGATATGGTGAAATTACATCAATTATAGAAGATAATCAAGGAGAGCTCTGGTATGGAGGCAAATCTTCAATTCTAACTAATTCTAACTTTGCTCATCTTTTATATAAATATCCCATGTCAGGTAATGAGATAAAAGTTTGTAAGCTTTCTAATGGCAATTTAGTGTGGGCCAATAATTTGGGGATCATATGCTTTAATCCTCAAAAACTGAAGCAGGCTACAGTTCACAATAATATTGTGATTACTGATGCTCGATTAATCAATAGGAAGGATAAGAAAATGTCTGCACTTTCTTTATTAAATGAGCCTGTCAGTAGCACCAATACCATTAATTTGAAGTCTTCTGAAAACTCTTTAGAACTCTTTATTAATGATGCTAACTATAACGAAGACCATAATTATGTATATTATCGTGTTCTTCCCAAAGATACAACATGGATCCCAATTTATAATAGCTCTTTTAAATTGCTTAATCTTAATCCCGGGAAATACCAATTACAGCTTAAATCAATAACACCAAACAAATTTTCTAATGAAATCACCTCTATTAATCTAGTATTATCGAAAAGACCGATTTTTCTTATTTCCATTATTGTTATAATATTGTTGGTTGTAATAGTGATAAGCTTTATTGTTTTTATTTGTAATTATTATCGTAGGCAAGTTTGCTTTATTCTTAAAGATGAAAAAATAGATTTGGGTTATGCTCAACCCCCTTTATCAATTACAACAGCAGTTTTAGATTCTGTTGATGCTAGTGATATAGAACTTGACAATCAATTGAAAATTGTATTTATCGAATATTATAAAGGTAGTTTATCACAGCTTGATAAATTATTGTCTAAAAAGAATAAAGTGTCTATTGTATATAATGGAGAATCTGCATATAATATGGTTATAAAGAATTACCCTGATATTATTATTGTCGATACTGTCGGGCAAATTAAATGTGACTTTAGTTTCTATAAATTAATTAAAGAGGAACTCTTTAATTGCGATATTCCTATTATTACCTATAAGTTTTTATTAGGAGAATTAAATGAAAATGATGATCGTATCAATGACGAGGATTATTTAAACAAACGAATAAGGTATATACTTGAAAATCGGAAAGAAGCTGAATTGTTTTATCTTAGTTTGTTAGAAGTAGCTTCCTTGCAAAGTATCAACCAAACAGTAGTTACCAAATCGGAAGAAGGTGATTTTATAAATGAAGTAACTGAAGTTATATATCAACACCTTGACACCCCAGGTTTTAATGTAAGTAGGCTTGCTGAGATTTTTAATATGAGTCAGCCATCTTTTTATAGAAAAATAAAGCTACTTACAAATGACTCTATTGTGATGTTAATTAGAAAAATACGAATGCAGAGAGCATCGGAATTAATTAATACTCAGAAATATCATGTAAAGGAAGTAGCCGAAATGATAGGCTACAATGATATTCCAACTTTTCGAAAACATTTTGTTGAGTTTTATGGGGTAACACCTACGGCTTATATTCGAAATATTGATAGCTATAAAAAATAGGAGAAGACGTTATTTCGTTTTCTCCTATTTTTTTTATTTATCATATGGTTCAAAGTCATCTTTCCCAACTCCGCAAAGCGGACAAATCCAATCCTCTGGAAGATCTTCAAATGAAGTTCCTGGTTCAATACCATGTTCTGGATCACCCAATTCTGGGTCATAAATGTATTCACATACAGTGCAAATGTACTTTTTCATAACGGTTTATTTTTTTTTGTAATTCCTATTATTTAAACATATTTCAAGCTCTTTTTGTTCGTCTCCCACTAGGGGCTTTAACAATTCTCGTAGTTTCCACCTTAAAAAAGATTAATGTACATGTTGCTCCTTTATTATTATTGTATTTTTGCATCACAAAATCATACTCCATTATAAAATGGTCAATGCAAACGGTGAAAATAACCACTTAGGCCTTACTGATGAAGAGGCTAGTAGAAGTCGTGAACAACACGGTTCAAACCTCTTAACTCCACCAAAGCGTACTTCGCTCTGGAAGCTCTATTTAGAGAAGTTCGAAGACCCCGTTGTGCGTGTACTCCTTGTCGCTGCTTTCCTCTCACTTATTATTTCCATCATTGAAAATGAATATGCCGAAACCATAGGTATCATTGCTGCTATCTTGTTGGCAACGGGCATTGGCTTCTATTTCGAATATGATGCAGGAAAAAAGTTTGATATCCTAAATGCCATTAATGAAGAAACCTTAGTGAAGGTGATTCGTAATGGTAAAGTAAAGGAAGTGCCTCGCAAAGATATCGTGGTAGGTGATGTTGTGGTGCTCGAAACTGGCGAGGAAGTCCCTGCTGATGGAGAACTGATTGAAGCAATATCTTTATACCTCAACGAATCCAACTTGACGGGCGAGCCCATTGTGCATAAGAGCGTCAACCATCATGATTTTGACAAGGAGGCTACTTATCCCACCAATCATGTGCTACGTGGCACTACTGTAGTAGATGGGCATGGCATGATGCGTGTAGAAAAAGTAGGCAATGCAACCGAAATAGGCAAAGTAGCTAAACAAAGTACCGAAAAGAGTAGCGAACCCACTCCTCTTAATATTCAACTTACTAAGCTGGCCAACTTGATAGGCAAAGTGGGCTTTACTGTAGCTGCTCTCACTTTCTTGTTCTTCACAGGGCGTGAACTTTATTTCTTTTTCACCACTCACGATGTTTCCGATTGGCATCAATACATTGTTTTGGCGCAAGGCATTTTGAAATACTTCATGATAGCCGTTACTTTGATCGTTGTAGCCGTGCCCGAGGGTTTGCCGATGAGTGTTACACTGAGCTTGGCGCTTAATATGCGTCGTATGCTAGCTACCAACAACTTGGTGCGCAAGATGCACGCTTGCGAAACGATGGGCGCTATCACGGTGATATGTACCGATAAAACCGGTACGCTTACGCAAAACCAAATGCAAGTGAGCGAAGCTTGCTTCTATGGATTGGAGGAAGGCTGCAAGCTAGGCAACGATGATATAAGTAGAATTGTGGTAGAAGGCATTAGTGCCAACTCTACTGCGTTCTTGGAAGAGATAGCCGAAAGCGCTTCGCTCAAAGGAGTAGGCAATCCTACCGAAGCAGCTTTGTTGCTTTGGCTCAATACACAAGATATCAATTACTTGGCCGAGCGTGAAAAGACTCCCGTTGTAGATCAACTCACTTTCTCTACCGAGCGCAAATACATGGCTACCCTTGTGCAATCTCTTGTAGTAGGCAAGCGAGTGCTTTATGTGAAAGGTGCTCCAGAAATTGTATTGGGTAAATGTCGTGAGGTAATCCTAGATGGCAAACGCATCGATACAGTGGAGTATCGCACCCATATTGAGTCGCAACTATCTGCCTTTCAACAGATGGGTATGCGTACACTCGGTTTCGCCTTCAAGATAATAGATGATAATGAACCGGCCATTTGCACCGATTTGCTCAACGACAATGACTTGAACTTTATCGGCATAGTGGCTATATCCGATCCTATTCGCCCTGATGTGCCTGCTGCAATTGCAGAGTGTCATTCGGCTGGGGTAGATGTAAAGATAGTAACAGGCGATACATCTGTTACGGCTACTGAGATTGCACGCCAAGTAGGGGTGTGGACTGCTGATGATAACGATACCCATCGCATCACTGGGTCTGAGTTTGCTGCGCTGACTGACGAAGAGGCACTAGAGGTGATTACCGAATTAAAGATTATGTCGCGTGCTCGCCCTACCGATAAGCAGCGTTTGGTGCAGTTGCTACAACAAAAAGGAGAGGTAGTAGCTGTAACAGGCGATGGAACCAACGATGCTCCGGCTCTTAACTTTGCACAAGTAGGGTTGTCTATGGGGTCGGGTACGTCTGTGGCTAAAGAAGCGAGTGACATCACCTTGCTCGACGACTCATTCAGTAGCATCGGTACAGCCATCATGTGGGGACGTTCACTCTATAAGAATATCCAGCGATTCATAGTCTTTCAGCTTACCATCAATTTTGTGGCGCTCATGATTGTGCTGATTGGTTCATTCTTTGGCACCACCTTGCCACTCACCGTTACACAAATGCTTTGGGTGAACCTCATCATGGATACATTCGCAGCTCTGGCTTTGGCCTCTATTCCTCCAAGTAGAAGCGTGATGAATGAATTGCCGCGCAAAAGTAGCGACTTTATCATCACAAAACCGATGCGTTGGGCAATCTTCGGAATAGGTATCTTGTTCTTGGTTGTTCTTATGGGTACGATGTATTACTTCTCTTTACAGCCGGGCGGGCTCACAGTTTATCGACTCACTGTATTCTTCACCTTCTTTGTGATGCTACAATTCTGGAACTTGCTCAATGTTCGTGTAATGGGTACTAGCAATTCTGCATTTTCAGGATTGGCCAAGTCCTACGGCATGCTTCTTGTCTTACTTATCATCTTTGTAGGACAATTTTTGATTGTACAATTTGGCGGTGCTGTATTCCGTACAGAGCCTCTGCAACTATATGTGTGGCTATATATCATAGCTGCCTCTTCTTTGGTATTATGGATAGGCGAAATAGTGCGTCTCTTTCGCCGTTATATTTATAAAAACAATTAATAATGAGAACTAAAGGTATAAAGAACCTTCTTATTGATTTTGGCGGTGTGTTAATCGATCTTCATCGTCAGCGTTGTATTGACAATTTTAAAAAACTGGGATTAGAAAACATTGATGAGTATCTCAATGTGTATCACCAAAAAGGGTTGTTTCTTGAACAAGAAAAAGGCTTAATCACTCCACCGGAGTTTAGAGATGGAATTCGCGAACTGCTAGGACGTATGGTAAGCGATGAAAAGATTGATGCTGTGTGGAACAGCTTTCTTGGTGAAATTCCCAGATATAAACTCGATTTGCTACTGAAACTTCGCGAACGCTATGTTGTATATCTACTTAGCAACACCAACGAGATACATTGGAACTGGGCTTGCAAACATGCTTTTCCCTATCGTACCTTTCGGGTAGACGATTATTTTGAAAAGAAATACCTATCATTTGAGATGAAGATGGCAAAACCTGATAGCGATATCTTTGAAGCGGTGCTCGATGATGTCGGCATCTTGCCCGAAGAGACTTTTTTTATTGACGACTCTCAAGCCAACTGCCTCACTGCGCAATCGCTAGGCATCTCTACTTATACTCCTGCCGAAGGCGAAGACTGGAGTCATTTATTTAAATAATAGCAATAGAATATGCAAATTGTACGCAACTTCACCAATCATCTTCCTCAACCCTGTGTGGCTACTATCGGCTTTTTCGATGGAGTGCATGCCGGACATCGCTTCTTGATAGAACAAGTAAAGCGTGAGGCTGCTGCACATGGGTTGCGTTCGGCGCTTATTACCTTTGCTACACACCCTCGCAAAGTGGTGCAACCGCAATTTCAACTCGAGCTTCTCACTACGCTCGATGAAAAGCTTGCGTTATTAGGTGAACTGGGTGTGGATATCTGCCATGTGCTCGATTTTACACCCGATATGGCTGGCCTCACAGCTTGCGATTTTATGCAGCAAGTGCTAAAACAGGCTTGTGGTGTATCGCGACTGCTGATAGGACACGATCATCGTTTTGGGCACAACCGCAGCGAAGGTTTCGACGACTATGTGCGATATGGCCAATCTATGGCAATAGATGTAGTGCAAGCCGAAGCCTACAACTATCATGATGTTCCGGTTAGTTCATCGGTTATTCGCAATTATCTTCATCGTGGCGATGTGACGATGGCAAATGCCTGTTTGTGCTATCCTTACTTCGTGAATGGTGAGGTGGTTAGCGGCTACCAAGTAGGACGCAAGATAGGTTTTCCTACCGCCAACTTGCAAGTAAACTGTGCCGATAAGTTGATACCTGCCGATGGCGTTTATGCCGTGCGGGCGATGTTGCAAGACGGAACACAGCACAAGGGTATGCTCAATATAGGTAAGCGCCCCACTATAGACAATGGCACTGAGCGCAGCATCGAAGTGCACATTCTCAACTTCCAATCCGACTTGTATTCTCAGCCACTCACTATCTCTTTTGTGCACTATATGCGCCCCGAAATGAAGTTCGATAGCCTCGACGGGCTCATTGCTCAGCTCCATATTGATGCGGTGCAAGTAACCGAAATTTTACAGTAAAAACTCCCTTTATTTTCTCCCTAATTTCAAGGTGCTAAAAACAGTCCCTAAGCTTTTGTATTGAAGCGTGTTATGGGGTTGATTGTACTACATCACTGAAAAAACATCCCCATGTTGTGATATAAAACATCCCCATGTTTTGGTGCAAAACACCCCCATGTTTTTATGCAAAACATCCCCATGTTTTCACCCCTAGGTTAAGCCATTCACCAAGCAGCCCTTATGCTTATGATTTATAATTCACAGCCATTCACCAAGTGAACCTTGTGTTTGTGCTTCAAAAACCATAGCTTTTTACTCCATTTGATAGCTAATTCCTATTTATTCTATCTTTTTTCTTTATTTGCCCATCGGCTCTAGAAGCTGTTCTGAAGGCGTTTTTTATTGATATTCGTATTTTATTTATTGTTTTTCGATAAATATTTATCGTTTTTCTTGGTGGTTTTAAAAATAATATATTTCTTTGCATATCGATAAACGATAAATAATAGTCGAAAAACAATTATATAAATCAACGTCTTATGGAAAAATCATTTTTGAGTGCATCATTATTGGTTGTGTCAATATCACTCGTTACGCTATTCGTTTGCAGCACAATTATCGGAGATAAACTGCCAGATGCTTCAGGTCTTGCTATCAATAAAGTAGAAAAGAGTGAAGTGGTGAACCCATTTGGGATAGTGAGAACTATTGTTAAGTAAATCTCCAATTAAAAACGTATCTAACAATAACAAAATAATACTATGAAAAAAGCATTAAAAATAGCACTCTTCTACTTTCTGTTTTTGCAGTTAGGTGCTCTGATTGCTATGCCATTTTTGATGGTGGCAAACCTTATTCAAGGCAATAGCTTGCTGGATATGGACGGATTCATTATTATCGGTCAGTTTATTGGCATGGGCTTGATGATGATTTACCTATGGTGGAAGAACTATTTGTATGAAATTAAAGTTCCTAAATCGGTTATCACCCCTTCGTATATGCTCCTATCAGTATTGATGATTTTATCTTGCATGTGGCTTCTGTCGGTGTTGATGTCGCAACTCACCTGGATTCCTAATATTATGGAGCAGACTTTTGATGAACTCCTTACTAGTTGGTGGGGCATACTGATGATTTCTGTAGCTGGCCCTGTGGTAGAAGAATATGTGTTTCGTGGAGCTATCACTCGTTCATTGCTCGAAAAATACAATCCTACTAAGTCTATATTGATATCAGCAGCCATCTTTGGTATCTTCCATATCAACCCGGCACAGATATTACCTGCTTTCTTAATTGGTATTGTGTTGGCTTGGGTTTATTACCGTACCGCCAGTCTCAAAGCGGTTATCATCATGCACATTATCAATAATAGTATTTCAACTTGGCTTATGATTAAATACCCCGATGTACAAGAGGTAAATGAACTGCTTCTGCCTAGTGTACAGGCTATTATTACCATCGCTGTGGTTACCATTTTCTATTTTGTTTATGCGTCGATGAAGAAAGTACGTGTAGATTATGATTGGAAAGAAGATAAAGTAGAACCCATTGAAATTGCAAACCCTACAGAATAATAGATTATGAAAAGAAGTTTGAACATCCTTACAGTACTGATACTGCTTGTATTGTGTTTCTCAGTTTTTGAATTCACCAAGATAGTTGGCTCAGCTGCCATAGACGGATTTAATGCAGGTTATGAGGCATGTGAAGAGTCTAAGCTAACTCAAACTGAAGTCCCAGGAATGAATATGAAGGCTTTGGTAATTACGCCTACTAACTTTGGCGCATACAAAGATTCGATATACAATGAGGCCACAAGTGCATTTATACCGGCACACTTTATACAAGTGGCTGTCGACTTGGATAATGAAGTGCCACTTGGGCTTTATATTCTTAAAAACATCAGTTTCATTATTGCTTTGGTAGCACAGGTGTTAGCTATTATATGGTTTATAAAACTGATTGTGGCTATCAATCGTGGATCTATCTTCTGCTGGAAAAATGTAAAAGGCCTTCGCAAGCTAGGTGTAGTGCTTATTATTGCTTTTGTATTCAATGCAATACCTCACATTATCTCTCTATATAATATTGGTGACTATTTCAGTCTGTCAAACTATAACATCAATTATACTGAGCTAATTTCTACTATGAACTTAACCTTAGGATTGATATCGCTTATTGTGGCCCAAGTGTTTGCTATGGGGTTGAAATTGCAAGAAGAACAAGAGTTGACTATTTAATATCTTACGATTATGAAAAGTGGATTGAACATAATATGCTTCTTGATAATAGCGGTGATGGCATTCTTTTTCGGGCAGATGATGCCGCAAGAACTTACGAGTTTTAATGATGGTTTCAATGAAGGATGGCGTGGTTCCCCTTCGAGTAAAGAAGGTGATTTAAGTTCGGTGTCATTGGTACCATATACATTTATCGAAATTGCCGATTCTTTTTACAACGCTAAAACCGATAGCTATGTGCCGGCTTACTATCGCAAAGTAGATTTAGAATTGAATCAACCAGAAAGTAGAGTTTTTAGTATATTCAGACATACTTGCCAGATTTTTCAAGATCTCTTTGTGCTTCTTGCTGTCTTGTACTTTATTCGCTTTATTGCTAAAGTCAATAAAGGCGAAATATTCTCAAGACGAAGTATCAGACGATTGCGCAGGATAGGTGCATTGTTTATTGGGGGATTCTTGCTTTCTCTTTTTCCTACTATATATACATATATTACAGTGAAAGAAGCCTTTGCAATCGAGAATTATCGGATACTACTTTTTGATATGTTTAATTTGTTGCCTTTGTTGCTTGGATTGATTGCGTTTATGGTGGCGCAAATCTTCGCCATAGCGCTTCGCATGCAAGAAGAACAGGAGTTAACCATTTAAAATTTAATCACGATGAGAAGAATAAGTATATTGGCAATTGTTGTATTGTTGCTGATAGTAGTAGAGCTTGTTGCAGGAATGTTTGGAACCTGGGATGACAACAATGGAACTAAATATATAAAAGCTACCATGGCGGATATTGAAAAACCGGCTGAAGGACGTTATTATAGTTCGGAAGTGATTTTGAGAGTTTATTCATTAAATCCCGAAACCGCTCAGATTGGTGAGGCTTATAACTTAGAGTCACAATGTGCCACTCCTTTTATAGCGAGTAGGATAGTGGTAGGATGTTGGCTACCATTTTGGGTTAAAGTTATGGAACCCATTCTATCGATTATAATTTTACCGTTCTTGATTTGGGGAGTTATTTGTTTCTTTAAAATACTATTATCGGTGCGTAAGCAACATATATTTACCAGGCAGAATGCAAAGCGATTGCGAGTGTTTGTTTATGGTGTGTATGGTTCTCTTGTATTGATGCAATCTTTTGAGTGGCTTCAATATCAAATTGTAAGCAAACAAGTAGTCTTGGAAAATTTGGGAATTAGCTCCTTTGATTGGGTAGTATCTTGGTCCGATCTTTTTGTAATGGCATTGATAGCAGAGATATTTGCCCTCGGAGTGAAATTGCAAGAAGAGCAAGAATTTACCATTTGAGAACCTTTAACCAAAACAATGATTGCGAAATAAATAGATAACTATGGCAATAATAGTAAACCTAGATATAATGATGGCTCGAAGAAAGATTTCTTTGGGAGAATTGGCCGAGAAGGTAGATATAACACCTGCCAATCTATCTATCTTGAAAACAGGAAAGGCGAAAGCAATTCGTTTTTCTACTCTCGAGGCGATATGCAAAGAGCTCGACTGCCAGCCGGGAGACATATTGGAATTTAAAGATGATGAATAATCATAATGTTCAATAATTGAAGTCATGACTAAAAACAAAGAACGTTTTATTCTATTGTGCTTGACAGTAACGTTTGGCACTTATCAAATGGGGTATGTTTTGGGCAAATACTGCACTTTTGTTTTTTAAAAGCAGACTAAACACACGAATTCCCGTTAAAGAGGCATTTCTCTATAACGGGAGTTCGTGTGTTATATGGGGTATTTATTATGCACCTTTAGCTTTAAAAGCCAGAGCATACATGCGCATTTGTTTAACCATAGAAACAAGTCCATTGCTGCGAGTAGGAGAGAGGTGCTCTTTTAAACCAATCTTGTCGATGAAATATAAATCTGCATTCAATATTTCGTCTGGAGTATGGTTAGATACTACTCTAATCAGTAAAGCGATAATACCTTTTACAATAAGAGCGTCACTCTCGGCTTGAAAAACAACTTTACCATCTACCTCATCGGCTTGCAACCATACACGGCTTTGGCAACCTTCAATAAGGTTTTGCTCTGTTTTGTACTTCTCGTCGAGCGGTGGCAACTCGTTGCCCAGATCGATAAGCATTTGATAACGGTCCATCCAATCGTCGAAATCGCTGAATTCGGCAATTACTTCGTCTTGTAATTCGTTGATTGACATAGTCTATTTGTTATTTGGTTTTGATTTATTTTTCGTTGTATATCACCTCAAGCACGGTTTGGCCCACTGCTTGTAATGTTTCGGGGTTGATATTGTCCATATCATCTTTCACAGTGTGCCAATTAGGATCGAACGACCATTCTGCATCTCCGCTGAATGGGATAATATCTATAGTTTTGATACCTGCAATCTTGTTGATAAAGAGATGATCATCGGTTGCAGCGCCACCCATTTCATCTACGAAATAGTTGCCGTAACCCAATTTGCTGGCAGCTTTCCACACTTTGTTGTTGATGTCTTTGGCGTATCTCTCTGAGAAATATTCGCGATAGAATGTAGGTTTGTGTCCACCTACCATATCTAGCAAGATGCCAAAGCGGGCATTATAACCAGGTACATGTGGCACACGTGCCCAATATTGAGATCCCAAACACCAGTACTCTTCTTTTGAATTGAGATCGGCACTATGTGCGCCATAATCTTCAGCATCGAGGAGGATGATATCTATTCCAAGGTTGGGTTGTTGCTGCTGTATTTGACGGGCAATCTCTAGCAATACACCCACACCGCTAGCTCCATCGTTAGCGCCGAGTATTGGTTTATAATGATTCTTTGGATCTGGGTCGTGATCGGCCCAAGGGCGACTGTCCCAATGAGCGAATAATGCAATGCGTTTCTTGTTTTCGGGCTGGAAGGCACCAATAATATTGCGTGCTTTTAGCAATGTGCCGTTGTAGGCCATGAGGTCGGCATATTGGTTGGTGACTTGTGCACCGTATTTTTCGAGTTGATTGGCTAGGTAGTTGCCACATGCTAGGTGCGCTTCTGTGTTGGGCACACGAGGGCCAAAGTCTACTTGCGATTTTACATATTGATAGGCGCTATCAGCATCAAACTGTGGAACGCTGACCGTTACTATTTCTGCTTGGTTGACATCGGCCTTTTGAGTTTTGCTACCACCACAAGCCGTAGTGAAAAGCATTATGCCCAATGCCCATATCAAGTATTTCTTATTCATTATGATAGAGTTATAATTATAAAGTACGCACAAAAGTAACTAAATTAACAATAGCATCTGTA
>CAMTOV010000042.1 GCA_947074235.1 uncultured Bacteroides sp.
TGGCAGCTTATGGAACGAATCTTTTACTTATATGATTAACTAATGAATTGACTAACCTATGAATAACACAAAGAAAAACTCTATATTATCTAAAGATGGTGTTAGCTATCTGATACCATTTATCTTAATCACCTTCTGTTTTGCTCTTTGGGGATTTGCAAATGATATAACCAACCCAATGGTGAAAGCATTTTCCAAAATCTTTAGAATGAGTGTAACCGATGGTGCATTGGTTCAAGTAGCCTTTTATGGCGGATATTTTGCCATGGCCTTTCCTGCTGCTATCTTTATTCGTAAGTTTTCATATAAAGCTGGTGTGTTAATGGGGTTGGGTCTCTATGCTATTGGCGCTTTCTTGTTTTTCCCAGCCATGCTCATGGGCTTTTATTATCCTTTCTTAATAGCCTATTTCATACTTACTTGCGGTTTGTCTTTTCTTGAAACAAGCTGTAACCCCTATATACTATCCATGGGTTCTGAAGAGAGTGCTACACGTCGATTAAACTTTGCACAGTGCTTCAACCCAATGGGCTCACTACTAGGTATGTATGTGGCTATGAATTTTATTCAAAACCGTTTAAATCCTATGGATACTCTCGAAAGAATAGAGCTTTCTGAAGCAGAGTTTGAAGCGGTGAAAAGTTCAGATTTAAATGTGTTGATTACTCCTTATCTGATTATCGGAGCTGTAATTCTTGTTATGCTGATATTGATAAGATTGGTGAAAATGCCTAAGAATCATGATCAATCTCATTCAATTAATTTTATACCAACAATAAAGCGAATCTTCTCAATTCATAATTATCGTGAAGGAGTAATAGCTCAGTTCTTTTATGTTGGTGCACAAATCATGTGTTGGACATTTATTATTCAATATGGCACAAGGTTGTTTATGGCCGATGGTATGGAAGAACAAGCAGCAGAGGTATTATCTCAAAAATTCAATATTGTTGCAATGATTATTTTCTGTATTAGTCGTTTTATCTGCACGTTTATATTAAAATATCTCAATCCGGGATTGCTTTTAAAAATACTTGCTATTGTGGCTTGTGTGTTTACTTGCGGTGTAATTGCTTTCCAAAATATATTGGGCATGTATTGCTTGGTTGGTATATCGGCTTGTATGTCTTTAATGTTCCCCACAATTTATGGTATCGCATTACGTGGAATGGGAGATGATGCAAAGTTTGGTGCAGCTGGATTGATCATGGCTATTCTTGGTGGTTCAGTGCTTCCCCCATTGCAAGCAAGCATAATCGATTTACAAACAATTTGGAATATTCCGGCTGTGAATGTCTCGTTTATATTGCCTTTCATTTGCTTTGTAGTGATAGCTATTTATGGTCATCGTGCTTATTTACGAATGAAGTTTGATAAGAAAATTTAGTTTGAATTTTGTAAACAGAATACAATCTGTTAATACTTAATGGATGGTTTATTATATTTGTAGCTCTTTATTTTATAGTAAGTAAAATAGAGAGCTATTTTTTATCCTTTAATATACTAACACAACTCAATGAATCGATCTCTATCCTTTCTGTTACTATCATTTATTACTTTATTGCTTGTAGCGCAACCGCATGACAATAAGTACATAAAGACAAGTCGTACTACCTGCTATCAAGCTATTGCTCAAGATACTACTTATACTACTGGAGCTATTACTTCCAACTTTTATTTTACTAGATACGATGATCTGGGTCGTATTTGGATAGAGCGACAAGTGAATCAAGCCGGTGAGACTGTTAGCCAAGTACAACATGTATATAATGATGATAGTCGTGTAATCCGACAAATATATAGTGCTCAAAAAAATCCTTTTCGTGATTATCGTTATGGCTACGATGCGGAAGGACGATTAAATGATGTAACTTGCCTAGACAGTGTGGGAAATATATTGAATCAAAAGACTTTATTTTATCGCCCGGATGGAAAGAATGAAATGCTGATTCAAGAGTTTCAATTAAAAAATAAGGAGGGTGAGCTTACAAACGATACTCAAAAGTATATTGATATTTATGTCTATAATAATGAAGGTGAGTTGATTAATGTTATTGAAGAGAATCTCCTAAAGGGGGTAACAAAGAAATTGACTCGCAATCCGGAGAAGAAAGATAAACGCCCCTTGCGTTTGCAGTCTGATATTGCTACACTTGATATGGGATTAATGAAAGAGAAGACAGTTGTCATTGATTCAAATAATGGGTTGCAAGCAGAAATTATTCAAGAACATACATTGGAGTTTGAATACGATTGCTATGACAATTGGGTGAAGCGTGTTGAATTAATCAATGGGGTTCCTCAATTTATCTCTTTACGTACCATCGATTATGATACACTTACATCATCTCGCCAGCAATTAGATTTACAGCATAAAGTAAAATCTGTAAAGCAATCATCTTATAAAGCAATTCATAAAGGGCCCGGTAGCATAGATAAGGGAGCAAAGCAAGGATTATTCTTTGTGTATGAGTTTGATGCTGATGGCAGAAAGATTAAAGAAGAGCATTATTCAGAAAAAGGAGCGAAACTAGGCTCTACACAATATGTTTATAATGATAATGACCAAATTGTAAAGGAGTATCGCAAAGATGCAAACGGTGCACTTTTGCAAAGTGTTGATTGGAATTATGACAAACAGGGCCTGCTAAAAAGTAAGCAACTGAAAACTGCGGATGGTACAACTACGCATAAAGGAATTTTTCATTATGATATTTTGAAGAACTGTGTGGCTCAAATATGGTATGCTAAAGATGGCTCTAAGTGTGCTGAGATGGCCTATCTATACGATGGCTTTGGTTTGCTGATAGAGGAAAAAGTAATTTTGAAACCTGAAGAAGAGTTAGGTCTTGAATTTAATAATGTGAAGCGTAAATGGAATTCTCGTGGCCGTGTGGTTGAAGAGTTAGTTGAGCACGAGAATGGTGAAACAGCGCTATTGACTTATAAATACAATAAAAACGGGAAGCATATTGGTGGTTCTGAAACAATCAATAGCAATCCTACTGTTGATTATGTATACAAATTCTACAACGATCAATACGATAATTGGAAAAAGAAAGTTAAGTTTGTAAATGACATATCGACTGTTTACGAAGAACGAGAATATGTATATTATAACTAGAAATCGATTATAGATATGAAAAAGATTATCAATCCTTGGAAAGGTCTCGAAGGGTACAACTGTTTTGGATGTGCACCCAACAACGAACATGGTGTGCGAATGGAGTTTTTTGAAGATGGTGATGAGATAGTAAGTATTTGGAAACCACAACCTCAGTTTCAAGGTTGGCTCAATACACTTCATGGCGGCATTCAGTCGGTATTGCTCGATGAGATATGTGCTTGGGTGGTAGTGCGTAAGTTGCAAACTACAGGAGTAACGTCTAAGATGGAAACTCGCTATCGCAAATCTATCTCAACCAATGATTCACATGTAGTGCTTCGTGCACAAATCAAAGAGGTGAAGCGAAACATTGTGATAATAGATGCAAAGCTTTATAATAATAACAATGAACTTTGCACCGAAGCCACTTGTACTTACTTTACTTTTCCGCAAGAAAAGGCAAAAGAAGAGATGTTTTTCAAGGAGTGCAAAGTAGAACCAGAAGAGCTTTTACCTTTAATTTGAAATTAAAACATAACTTTTTGTGATAATTGTTTGGAAGTATAAAGTGAATACTTTACTTTTGTTGCATTAATTAAGTGAAATACATGAAATATTCTACTACACATCTACATCATCATTTTCCTAACGAATAACTCGGTGGGCTGAGATGATATTGTGTAATACGTAAAATCATAAAGTAGGGGCTTACCAAGTATATTGGTAAGCCTTTTTTGTTAAGCTATTAATTTGAATATAAATCTAAAGAATAAATAAAGCGTATGTTATTAAGAATTGCAGTACAAGCCAAAGGTCGCTTATTTGAAGAGACTATGGACCTTTTAGGAGAATCGGATATTAAGTTGAGTACATCAAAACGTACTTTATTGGTACAATCGTCAAACTTTCCTGTGGAGGTATTATTCCTTCGTGATGATGATATCCCTCAATCGGTAGCTACCGGTGTGGCAGATATAGGAATTGTTGGTGAAAACGAGTTTGTAGAAAAGAACGAGAATGCTGAAATCATCAAAAGACTTGGTTTTAGCAAATGTCGTCTTTCTCTTGCCATCCCCAATGATATTGACTATCCGGGTGTAGCTTGGTTTCAAGGTAAAAAGATAGCTACTTCTTATCCCGAAATCTTGAATAACTTCATGAAGGATAAAGGAGTGAAAGCGGATGTTCATGTTATTACCGGATCAGTAGAAGTAGCGCCGGGTATTGGTTTGGCCGATGCAATTTTTGATATCGTTAGCTCCGGTTCTACTCTTGTAAGCAATAGACTTAAAGAAGTAGAGGTGGTTATGAAATCAGAAGCGCTCCTTATTGGCAACAAAAATATGCCTAATGAGAAGAAGGAGATTCTTAACGAACTACTTTTCCGCATGGATGCTGTGAAGACTGCTGAGGATAAGAAGTATGTATTGATGAATGCACCTAAGGATAAATTGGAAGAGATAATTGAAGTTTTACCCGGTATGAAGAGTCCTACTGTGATGCCTTTAGCGCAAGAAGGGTGGTGCTCTGTACACACTGTTCTTGACGAAAAGCGATTCTGGGAGATTATCGGTAAGCTAAAAGCACTTGGTGCAGAAGGTATATTGGTACTTCCTATCGAAAAAATGATTCCTTAAGCTGAAATAATATGAAGTTAATAAATTATCCATCAAAGGATACTTGGCAAGAGATACTTAAACGACCTACATTGAATACGGAGAATCTTTTCGATACGGTTCGTACAATAATAGATCGAGTAAGAGCTGAGGGTGATAAAGCCGTATTAGAATATGAAGCTAAATTTGATAAAGCTTCATTGAAATCACTGGTGGTCACCAAAGAAGAAATAGAGGAAGCAATAGATTCTGTGGATGAATCATTGAAGTCTGCTATCACTTTGGCTAAAGGAAATATTGAAGTATTTCATGCTGCACAGCGATTTGTAGGTAAGAAAGTAGAAACTACACCCGGAGTAACCTGTTGGCAAAAAGCAGTAGCTATTGATAAAGTGGGATTGTATATTCCCGGTGGAACAGCACCTTTGTTTTCTACTGTTTTAATGCTGGCTATACCCGCCAAAATTGCAGGATGTAAAGAGATTGTGCTTTGCACGCCCCCCAATCAAGAGGGGAAAGTGCATCCTGCCATTCTATTTGCTGCTCACCTAGCAGGAGTTGATAAGATATTTAAGGTGGGTGGGGTACAGGCTATTGCAGCTATGGCTTATGGCACAGAGAGTATTTCTAAAGTATATAAGATATTTGGTCCAGGCAATCAATATGTGACTGCTGCCAAGCAGTTGGTTAGTCTGCGCGATGTGGCGATAGACATGCCTGCCGGTCCTTCCGAAGTTGAAGTGTTGGCCGATGAAACTGCCAATCCAGTATTTGTAGCTGCCGACTTACTATCGCAAGCAGAGCATGGTGTTGATAGCCAGTCTATCCTAATCACCACTTCCGAATCGTTGCAACAGGCAGTATTGAAAGAAGTAGAACGTCAGTTGGCCGAATTGCCAAGAGAAGTTATTGCTCAAAAATCTATTGAAAACAGTAAGTTGATTTTGGTGAAAGATATGGATGAGGCTATTGAAATGACTAATCAATATGCACCAGAGCATCTAATTATTGAAACTGCTGATTATGCATCTGTAGGCGAGCGTATTGTAAATGCAGGTTCTGTATTCTTAGGCTCTTACTCTCCCGAGAGTGCAGGCGATTATGCTTCGGGCACAAATCATACGTTGCCAACCAATGGATATGCCCATGCCTATAGTGGAGTAAGTTTGGATAGTTTTATTCGTAAAATAACTTTCCAAGAAATCACAAAAACAGGTATGAAAAACATTGGACCAGCTATCGAGATTATGGCTGCCAATGAATGCCTTGATGGACATAAAAATGCCGTCACTGTTCGCCTAAACGATATAAATAATGCTAAGTAAGATTATACAATGAAGACATTACAAGAGTTAACTCGACCTAATATATGGGCATTGAAACCTTATTCATCTGCTCGCGACGAATATAAAGGAATCACTGCATCGGTCTTTCTCGATGCCAATGAGAGCCCTTTCAATATGCCGCACAATCGTTATCCCGACCCGTTGCAAATTGAGGTGAAAAAGAAAATTTCTCAAATCAAGCATGTGGCTGTAGAGAATATCTTTTTGGGTAATGGTAGTGATGAAGCAATCGACTTGGTGTTTCGTGCTTTTTGCGAACCACGCATTGATAATGTCGTTGCCATAGATCCAACTTATGGTATGTATCAAGTATGTGCCGAGGTGAATGATGTGGAATATAGAAAAGTATTGCTTGATGCACACTTTCAGTTTTCTGCTGATAAACTATTAGCTGCTACCGATGATTATACCAAACTTATATTTCTTTGTTCGCCCAACAACCCCACAGGCAATGATTTAAATCATGATGAGTTAGTGAAAGTGCTAACCACGTTTGATGGTTTAGTAATTGTAGATGAGGCTTATATCGACTTCTCTAATCAACCATCTTTCCTAAATAGATTATCTGAATTCCCCAATCTGATTGTGTTGCAAACATTCTCTAAGGCTTGGGCTTCGGCAGCAATTCGTTTGGGAATGGCATTTGCTTCAACCGAAATTATAGGTATTCTAAGCAAAATAAAGTATCCTTATAATGTGAATCAACTTACGCAACATCAAGCAATGGAGATGCTTCATCGTTATCATGAAATTGTGAGTTGGGTAAAGAACCTTCAAAAGGAAAGAGAACTGTTGGAAGAAGAATTCATGAAATTACCTTGTGCTATCGAGATTTACCCTTCGGATGCCAATTTCTTCTTAGCTAAAGTAACGAATGCTGGAGCTATTTACAATTACTTAGTTTCGCAAGGAATTATTGTAAGAAATAGACATACTGTTTCACTTTGCGCCAACTGTCTTCGTGTTACGGTGGGCACTCGTAATGAAAACAAAAAGCTGTTGGAAGCTCTAGTACAATACAAACCTGAATAGAATCGAAATTGAAATGAAAAAGAAAGTATTATTTATAGATAGAGATGGAACTTTGGTAATTGAGCCTCCGTTGGATTATCAACTTGATGCGTTCGAGAAGTTGGAGTTCTACCCAAAGATGTTTCGTAATCTTAGTTTTATATCCAGCAAGCTAGACTTTGAGTTGGCTATGGTTACCAATCAAGATGGATTGGGTACTAGCTCCTTTCCTGAAGATACGTTCTGGCCGGTGCACAACTTGGTGATGAATACATTAAAAGGAGAAGGTATTGAGTTTGATGAGGTATTTATCGACCGTAGTTTTCCCGAAGATAATGCACCAACTCGCAAGCCCCGCACGGGAATGCTCACTAAGTATATGGATAATCCTGCATATGATATTGCTGGAAGCTACGTGATAGGTGACAGAGCTACGGATGTAGAATTGGCGAAGAACTTAGGTTGCAAAGCCATCTTATTGCAAAAAGATAATGCGATATTGGATGGAACGGACTTAGAAACCTATTGTGCATTGATTACTACCGATTGGGATAAGATAGCTGAATATCTATTTGCCGGCGAACGTAAAGCAGAAGTGCAACGTACTACCAAAGAGACTGATATTCGTGTGGCTGTCAATTTAGATGGAAGTGGGCAATGTGCAATATCTACCGGCTTGGGCTTTTTTGATCATATGTTGGAGCAGATAGGAAAACACTCGGGCATGGATTTGACTATTCAAGTAAAAGGCGACCTTGAAGTAGATGAACATCATACCATAGAGGATACAGCTATTGCATTGGGCGAATGTTTAAATCAAGCCTTGGGCAATAAGCGTGGAATTGAGCGATATGGCTACGCACTACCCATGGATGATTGCCTTTGCCAAGTGTGCCTCGATTTTGGTGGTCGTCCTTGGTTGGTGTGGGATGCTGAGTTTAACCGTGAGATGATAGGCGATATGCCAACTGAGATGTTCCTTCATTTCTTTAAATCATTGAGCGATGCAGCTAAGATGAATCTCAATATTAAAGCAGAAGGTCAGAATGAGCATCATAAGATAGAAGGCATATTCAAGGCTTTAGCTCGTGCTATCAAGATGGCTATTCGTCGCGATATATATAATTACGAACTGCCTTCGAGCAAAGGAGTTTTATAAAGTTATAAGACATATTATTAGCGCTGCCGATTTACAGAGTATAGTTCTGTAAATCGGCAGCGTTTATTTTGCTATAATTGAGCTTTCTAGCAAAATACAATGAACTACCTAACAAAATGATGAAAGTGTTAATGTTTTATTTTTGTATGAAAGAAACTATACATAAATAAATTATTATGAGAAAGATGGAAGGAAAGGTCGTACTAGTTACAGGTTCAGCTATGGGTATTGGATTGGCTTGTGCCGAAGCATTTGCAAAGGCTGGTGCTACTATAATTATGGCGGATATTAAGAAACCTATTGAACAAGCCACCAAGCTGGTAGAACAAGGAATGAAGGCTGTTGCATATCGTTGTGATGTATCGGATACGCATGCGGTAGAGGAGATGATAAAATGGATTGTGTCTAATTATGGCCGCCTTGATGCAGCGCTCAATAATGCCGGAATACAAACCCCACAACGCCCGATGGCTGAGATAACCGATGAAGAGTTTGACCGCACTGTGGCTGTCGACTTCAAAGGAGTATGGAACTGCATGCGTTATGAAATTAAGCAAATGTTGGTGCAGGGTGGTGGAGCCATTGTTAACACCTCCTCGCAAGGTGGAGTGACAGGATTTCCTGGACAAGCGGCCTATATCGCTTGCAAACATGCAGTTATTGGGTTGACTCGTACAGCTGCCATTGACTATGCTGCCAAGGGTATACGCATCAATGCAGTTTGTCCGGGAGTTATTCGTACTCCGATGGCAGAAGAGTTACTAAATAACAATCCAGAATTAGAAAAAGAACTACTGCGTGATATCCCTGCCGGACGAATGGGAAGACCACAAGAAATAGCCAATGCGGTGCTATGGCTTTGTAGTCCGGAGTCTTCTTTTGTAGATGGACATGCGTTGCTCGTAGACGGAGCGTTTTCTATTCATTAGATTTTTGTTTAACTATGGCAAGCAGATGGCCGGCAAAAATATTGGTTTGATTGTTTCCAGTGCGAGTAGAGGTATAAGTGGAGTAGAGAGTGATGCCAAGCGTCTAGTTACGGGTGGCAACTTCCTAACTCCAAATCTTTGGATTCGTTCATCACAAACATCCAATTGTCGTACGCTTGTTAGCACCTGGCTCACGAATATTGATTACGCCAATCTATCTACTGGAATCACTGCATGGAACGATGATAGCTCTATTCAGATTATTTCCACAAGCGATGCCATACAAATTATTGGCTATTTCAACTCATGGACGCTTTACGATATAATGGGCAATAGAGTCTCAGAAACTACCAATGCTATACTTAAAACTAATACTTTCTCTGTGCTACCATTCTATCTCTTACTGCTACATCGCCTATCACTATTTGAAGCGTATAGTCTAAATCCGTTATCTTATACTTATCATCTACTAGTTGAATAACAAAGACGTATGTACCAATGCCTGTCCAGTTTTCATTGCCTAGATAGTGCGTGGAGTCAATATCAACTTTGACATATACCTTATTGTCTTTCAATATAGTTTCTACATACTTTATTACATGACAGGTCTTATCATACACCATAGCAAATTGCTCTTGCCACATGGTAGATACCGCCTCTTTGGTCATAACAACCTTCTTTTCCCTTTCAGGAGATCTCATAGCGACATTCACCTGATCGGTCATGATAGATTCAAACTTATTCCAATCTCTACTGTCGATAGCTTCGTAGAAACTTCTAGCTATCTGCTCTGCTTTATTTTTATCAATCATACTAGTACTTTAATGGTGATAATTAAAAACAAACTGATAGAGGTGTTCGGTTTACTTTTGAAATTGAATTAGTGAAGTTTTAACTAATTCGTTGTGATACAAAAAGCCCGGCTTACTCTTTGCGATTCAAGTCGGGCTTTAATATGATTAATCTTGTATATTTTCAATTTCTTGCAACCAAGCAGCCGAAGAGGCATCACTTGGCATACGCCAATCGCCACGTGGACTGATGGAGATAGTACCAACCTTAGGTCCATCGGGCAGGCAAGAACGTTTGAACTGCTGATTAAAGAAACGACGGAAGAAAATATAAATCCATTTTTTGATAACTTCATTACTGTATACTCCATCGAACGAGCGACAAGCTAGCATATATATCTTACCTGGGCGGAAGCCAAAACGCATGAAGTAGTATAAGAAGAAATCGTGCAACTCGTATGGGCCTACCAAGTCTTCTGTTTTTTGTTTTATCTCACCATTTTCGTTGGCAGGAATCAATTCGGGACTGATGGGCGTATCAACCACATCGAGTAGGGTTAGGCGAGATTCATCATCTACACCGTTTTCTGCCACCCACTTCACAAGATGTTTTACGAGTGTCTTTGGGATGCTGCCATTTACGGCATACATCGACATGTGGTCGCCATTGTAAGTTGCCCAACCGAGTGCTAATTCTGATAAATCACCCGTACCAATCACCAGCCCATTGGTTTGATTGGCTATATCCATCAATATCTGCGTGCGCTCGCGAGCTTGCGAGTTCTCATACGTCACATCGTGCACATTGATATCATGATTTATATCTTTGAAATGCTGTATCACAGCATCCTTAATGCTTATTTCACGAATAGTTATACCTAACGATTTCATTAAGTCCATTGCATTGGTATATGTGCGATTGGTTGTACCAAAACCGGGCATCGTTACCCCTACAATTCTATCTCTTGATATGCCAAGTTTATCAAACGTTTTAATACAAACCAATAGAGCTAATGTAGAATCAAGTCCTCCCGAGATACCAATGACTGCTGTTTGTGCATGAGTATGAACTAGGCGTTGTGCCAATCCCGATACCTGTATAGAGAATATCTCTTCGCAACGTTGATCGAGCGCTGCCCCTTTGGGTACAAACGGATGCATATCGAAATGACGAGTTAAAGTCAAGTCACTATCATTGGTAGTACGAGTAGCGATGCGAATAGGCTTGGATGCAACAGATATATCTCCTTTATTGGTAGCAAAAGTGGTATTCTGTCTGCGTTCTGAGCGAAGTCTTTCAACATCAATTTCGCTGATGATGAGTTGCGCTTCAAAGGAGAAACGATCACTATGAGCCAGTTTTGCGCCATTCTCATAAATCATTCCATTGCCAGCAAATACCAAGTCGGTAGTCGATTCTCCAAATCCGCAAGAGGAGTATACATAACCCGCCATGCAGCGAGCCGATTGCTGAGCAATAAGTGAGCAAAGATAATGATGTTTCCCAATGCACTCATCAGTAGCGGATAGGTTAAAGATAATCTCTGCACCTTGCAAGGCTAGGGTAGAGCTTGGAGGAATCACAGCCCATACATCTTCACAGATTTCAATGCCAAAAGTGGTATCGGAGGTCTCGAACAGTAAGTTTGTCCCCATAGGCACTACTTCACTGCAAATTCGTATAGTATCTTCGGGTAACTGTAAAGCGGAAGTAAACCAGCGTTGCTCGTAAAACTCCTTATAATTGGGAAGATAGGTCTTAGGCACAACACCCAATATTTTTCCTTGCTGGATAACTACGGCAGCATTAATCAACGTGCCATGATTGGCGATAGGCATCCCTACGATAGCAATGATATTTAGCTGGCGTGTGTCATTGATTAACTTCATTAAAGCCAGCTCAGCCTCTTCGAGCAAAAGCTGCTGTGCAAATAAGTCGGCACAGGTATAGGCGGTAATACATAGTTCAGGGAATGTGATGATTTTTACACCTTTTTCATCGGCTTCAATCATCAACTGTTGTATTTGTTCTGCATTATATCTGCAATCTGCCACCTTTACCAATGGGATGGCTGCAGCTACTTTTACAAATCCGTAGTTCATTTTTCTAGTTTTATATATCTATATTAATACAAAAATAAGAAATAGTTTTTGGCGAATGATATAAATATTAATAAATCTCCATCCTAAAAGCTGAGCTGGGCGTGTTGTTAACTCTCTTATTAGATAATAAATCTCCTATTTTTCAAAATAATTCAGTATATTTGTCTTACAGAATCGTGAATTAGCTTTCCGCTAATCCAATTATGAAGGAGATAATTTGTTTTATCTCCTTTTTTCATTTCTACCCCTTGTCACAATGCTTACAACGATGGTTTTAGGCACTGCGTTATCAATCATAACGTACTGGCTAAAGTATCAAAACATACTTTCTTTTACCCCTTTTCATACTTAGTTTTTATAACTTTCATACTTTGTTCTTACTTCACTGCCAGAAAGCTTAATCTTCTATAAATCTGCTCTTGACAAGAATAGCTGCAGAATGAATGAATTTATAGATAACCATTTGTTAATGCATGTTTTCAGCAATATGTGATGATAAATAGGAGTGATACAAAAACTTTTTTTCAAAAAAATATATCGAAACTATTGTTTATTAAAAATAAAGCTCTACATTTGCAATGTAATTAAAGTTGTAATGATTACAAATTTGAAATAAGTGAAGATGAAAGCATACGATATATTATTAGCTCACCAAGTGAAACCATCCATGCAGCGAATAGCTATTATGGAATATTTGATGGATCATAAAACTCATCCATCGGCTGAAGATGTATATGCAGCTTTATCTGACTCAATGCCAACACTCTCAAAGACTACGGTTTATAATACATTGAGATTGTTTGCTGAACATGGTGCAGCTTTGATGCTCACTATTGATGATAAAAATGTAAATTTCGATGCTGACACGTCACAACATGCACACTTCTTATGCAAAAAATGCGGCCATATTTATGATTTTCATACGCCGGTAGGCATGAATAAAATGAAAGAGCTTCGCTCAGAGGGGCACATGGTAGAAGAGGCCCACACCTATTACAAAGGGATTTGCAAAGAATGCAAGAATAGACAAAACGACTAATTAAATAATAATATTGACTAATTAAATTCTGAAAGAAAATGAAAAAATTTAGATGTACTGTTTGCGGTCACACTCATGAAGGTGATGCAGCTCCTGAGAAATGTCCATTGTGTAAAGCTCCTGCTAGCAAATTCGTAGAAGTAGTTGAAGTTGAAGGTGGTGCACTTTCTTTCTGCGACGAACACGTGATTGGTGTAGCAAAAGGTTGCGACGACGAAATGATCAAAGATTTAAATAACCACTTCCTTGGTGAATGTACTGAAGTTGGTATGTATCTTGCAATGAGCCGTCAAGCAGATCGTGAAGGTTACCCAGAAGTAGCTGAAGCTTTCAAACGTTACGCTTGGGAAGAAGCTGAACACGCTTCAAAATTTGCAGAACTACTAGGTGACTGTGTATGGGATACAAAAACAAATCTTGAAAAGAGAATGAATGCTGAAGCTGGTGCTTGCGAAGATAAAAAACGCATTGCAACTCGTGCTAAAGCTCTTAACCTAGATGCTATTCACGATACTGTACACGAAATGTGTAAAGATGAAGCTCGTCATGGTAAAGGTTTCGAAGGATTGTTCAACCGTTATTTTGGTGATAAATAATATACTGATTTACTCAGTTAGGTGGATAGCCGGTCGTTAGTTCGACCGGCTTTTCTTTTTTTTATGAAAATCCAAAAGCTTGCTGAAATTGTTATATATTTGTGATATAGTGCCTTAATATTAATAATGAAAGCGATATGGCAGAAATTGATGATTTTAAACAAGCTATTCAGCTTAGTATACAGCAACAACGCAATTATTTTGCCAGTAGTAAAACTCGTAATGTTGATTCGAGAATACAAACGTTGAAACTTCTTGCTTCGTCTATCAAGAAGCATGAAGAAGAAATATTGCAAGCACTTCAGAAAGACTTGAATAAATCTCCTCAAGAAGGGTATATGACCGAAGTAAGCATGATCTTGGCTGAAATTAGCTATCACATTCGCCACCTCAAAAAGTGGGCAAAGCCACATAAGGTTTCTACTCCCATTTATTTATTCCCCTCAAAGAGCTATAAATATTTCGAGCCATTGGGGGTTGTTTTAATCTTATCTCCGTGGAATTATCCTTTTCAATTATTACTTTCTCCTTTGGTAGGTGCTATTTCGGCCGGCAATTGTGCCATCTTAAAACCATCTTCTTCATCTCCCAATATCAATTTATCTATAAAGACGGTTATCACAGAAGTTTTTCCGGAGGATTATGTCATGATGATAGATGCGGATAGAGAAGAAACTTTAACGTTGCTTTCCGAGAAGTTTGATTTTATCTTCTTTACGGGTAGCCCGAAATTTGGAAAAGAAGTAATGCAATGTGCTGCACAAAACTTAACGCCGCTTGTATTGGAATTGGGCGGGAAGAGTCCTTGTATCATCGATAAAGAGAGTAAGATAAACCTTGCTGCTCGTAGGGTGGTTTGGGGTAAGTTGCTCAATGCTGGTCAAACTTGTATTGCTCCCGATTACTTCTTTGTACATAAATCGCTCGAAAAGTCTTTTATTGAAGCTCTAATAAAAAATATAAAGGAAATGTATGGGGATGATTTGAAGGCGTGCCCTTACTATCCTCGTATTATTAATAATTCGGCTATGGCTCGATTAAAAACTTACCTTCAAGATGGTGAGATAGAATGGGGTGGCGACACCGATGATACTAGTCGCTATTTTGAACCAACCATTTTAAGTGGGGTATCTACTGATAGTGACATCATGCAAACCGAGATATTTGGCCCCATATTTCCTATTATGACTTTCGAGGATATCGAAGAGGTTGTAACCTTTGTAAATTCACGTCCCAAACCACTCGCTTTCTATTATTTTGGTGAGCCATCCAAAGGTTGGGCTTTAATTCACAGAACCTCATCGGGTGGTGCTTGTGTCAATGATGTGGTTATTCATCAAGTCAATGATAACCTGCCTTTTGGTGGAGTTGGCAATAGTGGAATGGGCAAATATCATGGAAGATATAGTTTCGAGGCTTTTAGCAATGAACGATCTATCGTGCACTCGGCCACTTGGATTGACCTTGTTTTGAAATACCCTCCTTTCAAATATTTCTCAATAGTAAAGAAAGTGATGTGATAGCAACATTAGATTATTTACAACCTCTTAGCTATAGATATAAAGAACACGAATTTCGAAAACAGAATAAAGATGCGTAGAAATAAATATCAATCTACATTCGGCACGTTGCAGAATAAAATATCAAATATAACACACCTTGATAAATACTTCAAGCTTTTCAAATCGCAAAACACACTTGTCTCCGATGAGGTTTATAATGATTTGAATCTTGAAAACTTTTTTCATTATGCTAATCGTTGTGTTTCACCAATTGGTGAGATGCTGCTTTATTATAAATTAAGGCATTTATCTAGGAATACAAATGCAGCATCGTCTGAGGAGGTGATAAGCAATATTTGCGATTCTGAAGACATTAGAGAGCAAGTTGAATCTACTTTAATGAATTTGTCAAAAGGAGTTGGCTACTCTGTTGCCGACTTACTAGATATTCCTAAACAATTGAGCAAATGGCATCAGTATATGAAATATTTGCCTGCAATATATGCCTTGATACTTATCTTATTGTTGATATTTGGACAAATATCAAGTCTTATATTAGTCGCTGTTTTGATATTGCTGGTCAACTCTCTTATTCATTATTGGAACAAGGTATATGTTGATGTTCATATTCGTCCTCTAATTCAACTATCAAAACTTAAGTCTACGGCCTTTGCATTATCTCAGATAGACAAATGGCACGATACGAAAGATATTAAAGATTCAATCAATGCAATCAATAAATTAGAAAAAAGATATTTCACATTTGGCTTAAATAAGTATCTAGAGTCTGAATTGGCTCTTATCTTTAGTGCTTTTATTGATATCATCAAAATCGCATTTTTAGTTGAGCCTATTATGACCAATAATATTGCATGTAGGGATATTGAATCTAAACTGCACTCAAAAAGATTAATAGAGTATATAGGAGAGTGGGATGTTTTATTTTCTATCGCCTCACTTAGAACTTGGCTTAAAGAAAACGAGCTTGCCTATTCCATACCCACCTTTACAACTAATACAAATCATTCACTTGTAGCTGAAGCCATATACAATCCATTAGTTGAAAACTGTGTTACCAATGATGTGAATGTCAATAATACAGTTATAATTACTGGTTCAAATATGTCGGGAAAATCAACCTTTTTGCGAACGATTGGGCTTAATATTGTTTCTAGTTATGCTCTAAATACATGCTATGCATCGAGTATACACTTATCTAGTTTCAATCTGCATACTATTTTGTCTGTATCTGATGATATTGTGAAGTCTAAAAGTTATTATCTATCAGAGGTAGAACGAATAAAAGCTGCTATTGATGTCTGCTCAAATAGCACTTCAGGAAGTGTAAACATGGTGCTAATAGATGAAATTTTTAAAGGGACAAATACCGCAGAGCGCATCTCTATTGCCAATGCTGTGATTAAATATTTCATTAAGTTGAAGAACACGATAGCTATCGTAACAACACACGATGTTGAATTGGCAAATTCGTTTGACTCCTTGCTGGATATTTATCATTTTGATGAAAGTATAGATAGCAATCAGATTTATTTTGATTATAAACTAAAACCTGGATTGGAATATAATAGAAATGCCATATCTTTATTAAAATATTATCATTATCCTGCCGAAATAATATCTTGCGCCGAGGAAAATGTAAATAGAATAAAGGATAGTTTTAATGTAGAATTATAATGTAAAAGACATAAAAGTGATTATTGAAACATATTAAACCATTAAAATGTACAGAATGAAAAGATTAAATTTACTTTTAGTTTGCCTTGTATTGGCAGTTACAACATTTGCCGCAGAAAAGACAATTAAGTTGCCACAACCCAATCTAGACCGTTCGGGTAGTACAATGAAAGCATTCTCAAAAAGACAATCGACTAGAGAGTATGCTACGAAAGAGATAAACTTGAATGACTTGTCGGATTTGCTTTGGGCTGCCAATGGCATCAATCGTCCCGAATCGGGCAAACGCACTGCGCCATCGGCCATGAACAGGCAAGATGTGGATGTTTATGTTATTTTGCCTAAGGGAAGTTATATCTACAATCCTCAAAAGCATGAGTTGGAGCTGGTTGCTGAAGGCGATAATAGACCATTGGTTGCCGGTAGACAAGAGTTTGTAAATGCTGCTCCGGTTTGTATTGTATTGGTGAGCGATCAATCTCGCTTTGGTGATAGACAAGGTGAACACTCTAAACTGATGGGTGCTATGGATGCCGGCATTGTTTCACAAAACATCTCTTTGTTTTGCTCATCGGCCGA
>CAMTOV010000043.1 GCA_947074235.1 uncultured Bacteroides sp.
AGAATACATGCCTGTCACGCATGGGGTCACGGGTTCGAGTCCCGTACGCACCGCACAAAAGAAGCTACTTAACAAGTTTGTTAGGTAGCTTCTTTTGTGTTTATAACCCTCCATTCGGTGTTGGTCAAGATGCATTCGGTAACTATATTGCTATACACTAATCATTGTGCATCTATGCCTTACTTTTCAGAATCGTTTTTGTGTGATATTAATATGAAACATAATATAAAAAAACACCCCACAGCTTTATAAAAAAGCGATGGGGTGTAATATTTAGAAACTTTGATTTCTTATTTAAAAAAGAATCAGCAACTTAGAAAGTGGTTTTATTAAGATTTTCAATTACTTCGTCAATCTTGTCACTTTTAATACCGTTTAATGTTTTGCTTACTCCGCCTGTTTCTACTGTGTCAAGCACTTTTCCCTTATCGCTATAATAAGTGAAGCTGTTTGATACGTTGCAGCTCAATGAGTAGGTAGTAGCTTCATCAACTGGGGTAGAGTTGCGTACTACAACAAATTTGCCTACTACAGATTCGCTCGTTGTTATAGACTCTAAAGTTTCGCTCCAACTACCATCCTTATCAATAGTTTTTGTAATGGTTTTGTCACCGTGAGTATAAACTACTTGTATGTCAATTAAGCTAGTAATATTACCAGTGATTAACCCATTAGAGTTATAAGTTTTTGATGTTGCTCCCACTAAATCATCAATCCATCCTTCTACATAATTTTCTGCATCGTGTTTAGAACAAGAAGAAAAACCAGCTGTTAGACATAGCGCTAAAGCTAATAAACCTAGAGATTTTAATTTAAACATTTTCATTGTGTTAATAGTTAATTGATTAATTAATATTGATGTGTTTTTTTAATATTATACAAATATAAGGATTATTTTAACAAGAAATTTATTTTATAGTTAAAAAATGCAATAATAATGTTTTACTTACTGTTTAGTAAAATTTGTATGCTTTCATTTATAATTGGTTAGCTCCCTCCGTCAAAATCAGTAATTTATGTACTTTTCTCCGTAATCTGTTTACAAAGCTCAATCTCTATACCCATTATATTTGCAGAAAACTTAATAATAATAAAGATATGAAGCAAAAACTGATTTTAATAACAATGGCATTGGTTGCTGCCCTTAGCAATGGATATAGCCAACAAACAGAGAATAATATGAAAAACGAAGTTCACTACACTTTTCCTCAGAGTGATAAAGTGGAACATCAAAAGGTTGAGTTTAAAAATCGCTACGGCATTACTTTAGTGGCAGATATGTATATACCCAAAAATAGTGACGGAAAGAAGCTTTCGGCCATTGCCGTGAGTGGCCCGTTTGGTGCAGTCAAAGAGCAAACATCCGGACTCTATGCACAAGAGATGGCCGAACGTGGTTTCTTAACCATTGCCTTCGATCCATCCTATACAGGCGAGAGTGGAGGAGAGCCTCGTTATGTAGCATCGCCCGATATTAATACAGAAGACTTTAGTGCGGCAGTCGATTATCTTTCTACTCGCGATGATGTAAACCCCGAACAAATTGGTATCATTGGCATTTGTGGTTGGGGAGGCATGGCACTCAATGCAGCTGCCATCGATACACGTATCAAAGCAACAGTTACCAGCACCATGTATGACATGAGTAGAGTAAATGCCAATGGCTATAACGACTCGATGGATGCTGATGCACGCTACGAACTACGCAAACAGCTCAATGCACAGCGCACACTTGATGCCAAAAATGGCTATTACACACGTGGTGGTGGAGTGGTAGACCCTCTTCCTGCCGATGCACCCCAGTTTGTGAAAGACTATTACGACTACTATAAAACACCACGCGGCTATCACGAGCGCTCACTCAACTCCAATGACGGATGGAACATCACCAGTTCTTTGTCATTTATCAACATGCCACTTCTTGCTTATAGCGACGAAATACGCAATGCGGTGTTGATGATTCACGGAGAGAATGCCCACTCGCGCTATTTCTCTGAAGATGCCTTCAAGAAACTCAAAGGAAACAACAAGGAGTTGATGATTATCGATGGAGCATCGCATGTAGATTTATACGACAATAAAGCCGGTGTAATTCCTTATGAGAAGATGGCCGACTTCTTTAATGAAAATCTTAAATAAACAAACACATTTATATGCAATTAGATAAATTCTTAGAGAATTTGAATAGCGGAAAACGAGTAGATGGAGGTTCGGAAGAAATGGCATACATGCACCATTTAAGTCAGGAAGCCATGAAAATAACCTGCGAGCTAAACTACAAATACAACACCCCTCAGCAGATAAGACTACTCTTTTCGCAACTGATAGGCAAGAAAGTGGATGAAGACTTTGCTATCTTTCCTCCTTTCTATACCGATTGCGGAAAGAACATAACCATTGGCAAGGGAGTATTTATCAATTCGGGATGTCAGTTTCAAGATCAAGGTGGAATAACCATTGGCGATGGTGCGCTGATAGGCCCCAAAACCGTTATTGCCACATTAAATCACGGCTTTCTGCCCGAAGATAGAGCAGCTTTAGACCCTGCACCGGTCAAGATAGGCAAACGAGTGTGGATAGGAGCTAACGTAAGCATATTGCCTGGAGTAACCATAGGCGACAATGCCATTGTTGGGGCAGGAGCTGTGGTGACCAAAGATGTGCCTGCAAACACAATAGTAGCGGGAGTTCCTGCCAAGAAGATAGGGCAGATAGACTAGAATTGTAGGCTAAACAGGCAGTTCGTGTTCCATCAATGCCCTTACAATAGGAATATCTGCTTCCGCCCAATCAAGACTGATAAGTTCTGTGCACTCCAACCAGCAAGCGCTGACATGTTCCGAAAGGGATAAAGCGCTGTTGGTGGCAGTGCAAAGAAAAGCAGTCATGGTTATGGCGAAATCGGGGTATTGATGCTCTACAGTAATGAGCTCTTTGCCAACCGTTATCTCATAATTCAACTCCTCTTCAATCTCCCGCTTCAAAGCCTCTTGCTTGCTTTCGTGTGGTTCTACTTTGCCACCCGGAAATTCATATTTATAAGAGGTGTAGGCAAACCGCGTTTTTCCCTTTTGCACACAGAGTATTTTGTTGTTGTAGATGATTACTGCTGCTACTACTTTGTAGTGTTTCATATTACTCATTATTATATAGCATATTTCACAGCATACTCATATACATCGCCCGGTAGAGGCGTTTTCAATTTCCACACAATTTGCATGGGTCTGCTGCCCGAATATTCCACTAAATCTACCTCACCTAAGTAAACATACCCCATAGTTCGGCTACTATTATCGGCTGCTTTGGCTTGTTTTCTCACAAACAAAAGCATTGTTTGAGATTGGTTGATGTACTTCTGGCCTGTTGGCGATTGTGGACTTACACTATTTTGAGTTTCCCAGTGAAACAATTTGCTGCTTTGTGCAAAGTCATTATAGTTGGTGTTAGATCCTATCTCTCTATCTTTAATAATGTCTACAAACATCGCTTCTACTGGTTTGTCATTGATTATGGTTCTTTCGCAACCCTCCCTGCTAGACGATTTCTTGCTGAGTGTAGATGTTTCTATAGCCACTTGAATTTGTCCTTTGGTATATACACCATGTAATTTTAAAGGGAATGAAGAACTTAATGAAGAGTTGTCGGCTAGCTCCAAAGCATTGCATCTATTCTTCAATATGGATGTAACCTCAAACACCTCTTTTATAAAGATGCTATCTTCGCTCAGCAGGTTGAACATCTCTTGTAGGTTATCGAATTCTCCTGCTGCATCGTATAAATCATAATAGAACATCAATGCCATTTTCTGTTCGGCGGCGGATAGTAAACTTACACTTACCTTAAATTCCCTCTGAGCCAAGCCGTTGATAAATGAGAAATAGGTGAACGAATCTGTAGAGAGCCATTTTTTATTGATAGCCCTCGATAGCTCAATATTTAAGCTAGATGTTATATCGATAACGTCAGCCAAATAGCACAACTCGTTCCATGTTCTGCCATTATACAATTTCTCTAAAGGGATGTGTGTCAATTTAAGGAATGAAGCCAGCGATAGCGGTTCGCTATAATTGAGATTAAATTGCTTTATCGAACGAATGATATTATTCTTATTAAACCCATTAATGAACCCTTTGATGTTTTCCAGTATATACTCCTTAGCCTTCGATTCGAGTTGTATTTTACATCCTAAGGGTAGGTGAGGGAATCCTTTTTCAACCTCCTCTTTTACACTCATCGTAGTGCGCCCCATAAGTGCTCTAAACCGATCGGTATAGTTGAACTCCGCTCTGGAGTGCCCCACAAAGTCGAGTACAGTTAAGTGCGATTTGTTTTCTGCCTTGCGAAGCCCACGACCAAACTGTTGCAGAAAGACAGTGATACTTTCCGTCGGGCGTAAGAACAAAATAGTGTCTATGTTCGGAATGTCTACTCCTTCGTTAAACATATCTACCACAAACAGGTAGTTTATTTTCTTTGCTGCCAATCGCTTTATTTCCTCATTCCTTCTGTGCGAGTTCTCACTAGTTAGCACAGCCGATTTCAGTCCGCACAGCGTAAACTTAGCATCCATATATTTAGCATGCTTTTGGTCTACACAGAAACAAAGCGCTCGCACATCATTGTAGTTGGGCAAGTAGCTCTCTAATGCTTTAAAAATGATGCTAGTTCTGCGGTCGTTTTCAGTATAAACTTGCGATAGTTCGGATGCAATAAAGTGCCCTCTTTCCCAGCGCACGTGGTTTAAATCAACCGAATCTGTCACCCCATAATAATGAAAAGGCACAAGCAGTTTGTTGTTTAGCGCAGTGTCGAGTCTAATCTCTGCCGATATCTGATTGTTGAAATAGCGAGTGATGTCTTTGCTATCCATACGTTCAGGCGTAGCTGTAAGTCCAAGCAGAATCTTTGGTTTGAACTTTTGCAATATCTTCTGATAGCTATCGGCCACAATATGATGAGCTTCATCGAAGATGATGTAATCGAAATAATCTTCGGGGAGTTCCAGTTTATCAATCCTATTATTCAATAAATCTTTCGATGCAAATAGATGAGAATAACTATTCGCTTCGTGTCCACCATACCACATATCACCAAAGTTTTCATCACTCAACACATGCCTAAATGTAGAGCAGGCTTGCTTAATAATCTCTTCACGATGAACAATAAACAGCAGGTTGGCTCTTGGGTTACTCTCTTTAAATTGCTTATAGTCGAAGGCGGCAATCACTGTCTTACCGGTGCCCGTTGCTGCCACCACCAAGTTTTTATAGTTATTATGATATTGTCGCTCCTTTTTCAGCTTATCAAGTATATCACTCTGATACTCTTTGGCCAACATAAGGTCAAGTAGCGAATAATCAATCACTCCGCCTGTGCCCTGTTGCTTTAACGCATCTCTAAGCTTTTGCTCATCTCTGCCAAGCACAAACTCCTCAAAATGAATATCTTCCCAGTAAGTGCCAAAACTATTATTTACCATCGATAAGATGTGTGGTAGCTCCATCTGTGTCACCTTTACATTCCACTCCAACCCCTCGGTGAGTGCAGCCTTCGATATGTTTGACGAACCAATATAAGCAGTATGAAACCCCGTGTTGCGAAGAAAAATATAAGCCTTGGCATGAAGCCTATCCATCTCGCCATTATAGCTTATCTTTATCTCCGTGTTGGGTAGTTTGGCCAATCGCTCAATCGCTTTATATTCGGTGCTCTGCATGTAGGTAGTAGTGATAATCTTTAGTTTTTTACCTTTTGCTGTGAATTCTCTTAGCTCAGGCATCATCAGATTAATGCCGCTTAGTCTAATAAACGAAACCAAAATGTGAATCTCATCCGAAGAGAGAATCTCTTTTTTTAGCTCGCTTATCATGTTCACCGAATGGTTGCTCCCCGTAAACAAAGTGCTTTTGCTTAATGATGTGAAAGGCGTTATCTCGTGAATATGCTTTTGCAAATCGGGATAGTCGCAAGTAGTCTTGTCAATAATGCAAGTTAGCACCGATTGGCTCGCATCTATCAAATCATTTTCAAAGTCGGCAATACGAAACTCTTTTGCCAGATTCTTGATGATGGTATTGATAAACTCCACACTTCTGTCTATACCCCTTTCTTCCTCGGCAATGCTACATATCAAATCTTGCAAAATGGTGTAGAGATACTTAGACAAATAGGCTATTGCCTCCTCTTTGCCTATCGGCTTCTCACCAATATAATATACCGATTTATCGTATTTATCGAGCTTGCTTCTGAAAAGCTGATTGATTATTTGTTCGTAGATGCCTATCATAGAGTTGTTGTAGTGTTACTTTAAAATTTCAGTTAAATTCCACGCTTGAATATGACGTATTCCTTCGCGAGAGAATAGTTGATTTGCATCGAGGGAGACAACATATTTCTCGTAGTTATCATCTATCTCTTCAAGTGCCGAATATTCTCGTTCGATGGTCTGTTTGTCTATCAGCATCAGTGTAGCTTGTATGTAGATTGTTCTGTCGCCTTTGATGGCAATAAAATCTACTTCTTTGCCTTTGATGCTACCCACATACGCATCAAAACCGTTGCGCAATAGTTCTATGTAGACTAGGTTTTCTAATAGATAGCCGGCTCCATAGCCAAAACCCTGATAGAGATAGTTATGGAACGAAAGGTCATTGATGTAGTATTTGCAATTTCCCGCAATAGTTTCTTTACCTTTTATATTATACTTCTCTACACGATGCACCAAATAGGTATCTTCAATATATCCAATATAGGCAGCTACTGTGTCATAACTAGTTTTGCGACCACTACTTTTCAAGAAGTTGGTAATGTTTGCAATAGACAATAAGTTTGATGCATTATTGACTAGATACACAAAAATATCTTCCAGCAGTTTGGCATCTCTAATGGTGTATCGTTGGATAATATCTCGCAAGAGCACCGTGTCTTTTACTGCCGATATATAGTTGCGTTTTAGCTCTGGCTCTGGCAGCGCAAATAGTTCGGGCAATCCACCACTAGCCATATAATCTTCGTAGCTTTGTTTGTTGTGCTCTTTGCCGGTAATGCCCACATATTCAGCAAAACTAAAGGGGAATATTTCGAAGCAGATATATCTTCCAGAAAGCAATGTGGCCAATTCTCCCGATAGCATCTTAGAGTTTGAGCCACTGATAAACACCTCGTATTCATCTACGTAATCTTGCGAATAGGAGTTTATTGCTACCTCCCATGATTCAATGTTTTGCACCTCGTCAAGAAAGATATATATGCGCCCTTGCGGATTGAACTCTTTGCGGAAGAGCTTTATTAACGCATCTAAATCTTGATGGTTTTTGATAAAACCAAACTCTGATAACTCGCAGTTGATGAAGAGTATGTTTTTACTATCTACACCACTCTCTATAAGTTTCATGGCCAGTTGGCGAAGAATATAACTTTTGCCTACACGTCTTTGTCCTACAAGTACTTTTATAAGACGATTCTTTCCACTAAACGAGTATATCTTATCGGTATATTCGGTGCGAAAATAACCTACAGGTATTTTGTTGTCACCCCAAAAGTTGTACTTCTTTAATATTTCCAGTCTTTCGTCCATAATCGGAACTTTTTATCAAAGATATAATTATTTTCGTTTATAATCGAAACTTTCGCTGTTAAATCTAAATGTTTCGTTTATAAAAGTAGTATAAGTGATGGGGAAGATAGGAGGTGCTCTTTAATAAGTACAAAAAAAATGCTGCTCGAAACCATTCAAGCAGCATTTTTTATATCTATATCATTTCACCCTCAAAACTCAATCAAATCACCTTGTAAACTCAATCATTACACCGCATGAAATAAAACAGTTTTGAAACTAAAACACGATACTATTACTCAGCGTACATCTTAGCGCGAAGCTCTTTGATGTGATCGGATGTGATGTACTCATCATACTCCATCATTTTGTCGATGATGCCGTTAGGCGTCAACTCGATGATGCGGTTGGCTACGGTTTGAATAAACTCGTGGTCATGCGATGAGAACAATACATTGCCTTTGTAGGTCTTCAGGTTATTGTTGAAAGCCTGGATAGACTCCAAGTCCAAGTGGTTGGTAGGCGTATCAAGTATCAAGCAGTTGGCATTGCGCAGCTGCATACGTGCAATCATACAACGCATCTTTTCGCCCCCTGAAAGTACATTTACCTTCTTCAATACATCTTCGCCCGAGAAAAGCATGCGGCCCAAGAAGCCCTTCATGTATACCTCGTTGCCTTCGCCATATTGGCCAAGCCAGTCTACTAGGTTTTTGTCAGTATCGGTGTACTCGGTATTGTCGAGTGGCAAGTAGGCTGTAGTGATGGTAACCCCCCAGTTGAAGTGACCGGCATCTTGCTTCATCTTTCCGTTGATGATTTCGAAGAATGCAGTCATGGCACGTGGGTTCTTAGAAAGGAATACAATCTTGTCGCCCTTCTCTACGTTGAAGTTCACATCGTTGAATAGCACTACTCCCTCTTCGGTAGTCTTCTTCAAGCCCGAAACCTCCAAGATTTGATTGCCCGGTTCGCGCTCTGGCGTAAAGATGATACCCGGATACTTACGAGAAGATGGTTTAATTTCGTCTACGTTCAACTTATCAAGCATCTTTTTGCGGCTGGTAGTTTGCTTACTCTTAGCTACATTGGCGCTGAAACGACGGATAAACTCTTCCAACTCTTTCTTCTTCTCTTCGGCCTTAGCCTTTTGGTTTTGTTGTTGGCGAAGAGCTAGCTGACTAGATTCGTACCAGAAGCTGTAGTTACCGGCAAACATGTTGATTTTGCCAAAGTCGATATCTACGGTGTGCGTACAAACTGAGTCGAGGAAGTGACGGTCGTGGCTCACTACCAACACAGTGTGCTCAAAGTTAGAAAGATACTCTTCCAACCAAGTCACCGTTTCCATGTCCAAGTCATTGGTTGGCTCATCGAGTAGCAAGTTGTCGGGGTTGCCATAAAGCGCTTGAGCAAGCATCACACGCACTTTCTCTTTACCGCTCAATTCGCCCATCAATGTATAGTGCTTATCCTCTTTTATACCTAGTCCGCTTAGTAGGGCAGCAGCATCACTTTCTGCATTCCATCCATCAAGCTCGGCAAATTTCTCTTCAAGTTCCGATACAAGCATACCATCTTCGTCGGTGAAGTCTTCTTTTGCATAAAGCTCTTCGCGTTGCTTCATGATGTCCCACAACACGCTGTGTCCCATCATTACGGTATCCATCACGGTGTGTGAATCCCACTTAAAGTGGTCCTGACTCAAAACAGAAAGGCGTTCGCCCGGTCCAAGAGCAATAGTACCCGTAGTAGGGTCTAGGTCGCCATAGATAGTACGGAGGAAGGTAGATTTTCCGGCACCGTTGGCACCAATAATGCCATAAATATTGCCGTTAGTAAACTTTAAGTTTACGTCATTAAACAATACTCTTTTACCAAACTGTACCGATAGATTTGAAACTGTAATCATAAATATCTTAATGTATTAATTTTCTAATAGTTAAAATGTTATCCCGATTTAGATTGTTGCTGAATGATACGCTATATCATTCATTCAATTTTTCGGGCGCAAAGATACATATTAAATATGAATAACTGATGTTATTACCGTGTCAATGTGGCAGATTTATATTACCTTTGCACCGTTTTTAGAAATATCAACCAAAATGGCAAAGAATTTGTTATAACTACTCGAGATAGACAAATGGCCACTAGGCTTATATTAATGAACAACAAAAATCATAACGATATGAAATCGAAAAACAACGAATCGGAGAAAGAACAAGAATTGAAAGATAAGAATGTAGAAGAGATTCAAGAGGAAACTCCTCAAGTAGAAGAGGCTGCTGATGAGACTGTTGAAACCCCTACAGAACAAGATGAAGTGGCTGTGAAGATGGATGAGCTTGCTGCCGAACTAGAGGAGCAACGCGATAAATATCTTCGATTGGCTGCCGAATATGATAACTTCCGCAAACGCACCTTGAAAGAGAAGAGCGAGCTGATTTTGAATGGTGGCGAAAAAACGCTCAATAGCATTCTGCCTGTGGTAGACGACTTTGAACGTGCGCTTAGCAACATGGAAAAAGCTACCGATGTGCAAGCGGTGAAAGAGGGAATCGATTTAATTTATAATAAATTTATATCTGTATTGGCGCAAAATGGTGTGAAGAAGATTGAAACAGAAAATCAACCGCTTGATACCGATTATCATGAAGCTATTGCTGTGGTGCCTGCACCTACAGAAGAGCAAAAAGGTAAAATCTTGGACTGCGTGCAACCGGGGTATACTTTGAACGAAAAAGTACTTCGCCACTCTAAAGTGGTGGTTGGAGAATAAAAATAACATATGGAGAAGAGAGACTACTATGAGGTGTTGGAGGTAGAAAAGACTTCCACGATTGAGGTTATTAAGAAAGCATATCGCAAAAAAGCAATTCAATATCACCCCGATAAAAATCCGGGAGACAAAACTGCGGAAGAAAAATTTAAAGAGGCTGCCGAGGCATATAGTGTATTGAGCGACCCTGATAAACGTGCGCGTTATGATCAGTTCGGTCATGCAGGTGTAGGTGGTGCAGCCGGCAATGGTGGTCCATTTGGTGGTGGATTCAATGGATCGATGGACGACATCTTCTCTATGTTTGGTGATATCTTCGGTGGTCGCGGTGGTGGCTTCGGAGGTGGATTTGGCGGCTTCGGCGGTGGAGGCGGTGGTGCTCAGCAACGTCGTTTCCGTGGTTCGGACTTGCGTGTGAAGGTGAAGCTTACACTCAAAGAGATATCTACCGGTGTAGAAAAGAAATTCAAGCTAAAGAAATACGTTCCTTGCGGACATTGTCATGGCTCGGGTGCTGAGGGTACAGGCGGAAGCGAAACTTGTAGCACTTGTCATGGTAGCGGTTCGGTTATTCGCAATCAGCAAACCATTCTTGGCACTATGCAAACACGCGCTACTTGTCCTACTTGTAATGGTGAAGGTAAAATCATCAAAAACAAGTGTAAAGAGTGTAGCGGCGATGGTGTAGTATATGGCGAAGAGGTGGTAACAGTAAACATCCCTGCAGGTGTAGCCGAGGGTATGCAACTCTCAATGCAAGGCAAAGGTAATGCAGGCAAGCACAATGGTGTGCCGGGCGATTTGCTTATCATTGTAGAGGAAGAGCCACATCCAGAGTTGATTCGCGATGACAACGACTTGATTTACAACCTGCTATTAGGTTTTCACCAAGCTGCATTGGGCGACACGGTAGAAATTCCTACCATCGACGGCAAAGCCAAAGTGAAGGTAGAAGCGGGCACTCAGCCAGGCAAGGTGCTTCGCCTACGTGGCAAGGGTCTTCCTAGCGTAAATGGATATGGCACTGGCGACTTACTGGTAAACATCAGTGTATACATTCCTGAAGCGTTGACCAAAGAGGAAAAATCGCAGATAGAGCAACTAGCTCAATCAGACAACTTCAAACCAAATACTTCTGTTAAAGAGAAGATATTTCGCAAGTTTAAAAGCCTGTTCGATTAAGAGGTAGAGCGGATAGAAAATATAAGAAGATGCGCCAATTGACTGTAATGAGTTGATTGGCGTTTTTTTTGTGAGGTTGATAAATCTCGCCATCACCCCTCCTGCACATCCGTCTTCTCTTCATCTTTCACCATCTTGATAGGCATAGGCTTGGTGGCCTCGCCAGTATATAGCGATAGGTGAGGGAATGGTATCTCGATGCCCTTCGTGTCGAAAGCAATTTTTAGTAGACGCAGGTATTCGCGCTTGATGCGCCATTGGTGCATAGGCTTTGTCTTTATCGTAGCCTTTATCATGATGGCACTATCACCAAAGTCGTCTAGTCCCAGCACCTCTACATCATCAAGCATGAATTTGCCAAACTCAGGGTCTTTTCTCATCTCTTTGCCCACCTCTTTCATCACCTCCATCACATAGTCGATGTTCTCTTTGTAGGCCACACCAATCTCCAGCACTATGGCCGACCACTCTTTGGTCATGTTCGATAGCGTATCAATCTTACCATTCTGAAAGATATGCACCACCCCCGAGAGGTCGCGCAGGGTGATGGTGCGCAGTTCGATATGCTCTACCAACCCTGTGGTGCCATTAATAATAGCATAGTCGCCCGTGCGTAGTTGGTCTTCGAGCAAGATGAAGAATCCCGAAATGAAATCGCGTACCAGCTCTTGTGCGCCAAAGCCTACAGCCAGCCCCACAATGCCCGCACTAGCCAGTATAGGCCCTATGTTGATGTTAATCTTAGACAGCAAAATCAGCAAGAAGATAGTCCACAACAGAATCTTGCCCACACCGTGCACAATGCCTGCCAGTGTATCGATGCGCTTCAGTGCCTCGTGCGTGTCCACACTCTGATCCTTGGTAGCCCGGTTGATGGCAATCTTGCGCACCCGCTGTATAATGTATTTCTGACTGCGCAGCAAGATGACAAACAGCGCTATAATCACCAGTATCATAGGTAGTTCCATTATCATCCATACCAGTGCTTTGCGCATCAACTCCTTCCAGAAACCACTAGATAGAATCCCTTCATCGTGCTTGTACCAACTGATGGTAAAGCTAAGCGGCTTGGTGTTGTTTGATACACTGTCAATGGGAATGTCGGCAATGAAATTGGGGTTGTAGCCCGTGATAAATTTGGGGTTGATTCGCAGATATCCATCAACCGATGGAATATAAACAGCAATGATATTATCATCTTGCACCACATCCAAATTGCGATAAGCATTTTTGATATCACTGATGCTTGAACCCACTCCAATATTCTTGGTAGTACGAAAACGAGGATCCTTGATGGTTACCAGGTCTATCTCGTCGCTCTGTAGGTCTTTATTTGAAGTTTCTGCTATAAACAGCAGATGGTTATTCTTATCGTACACATAATACTCCTGCGGTTTGGCCACAGTGTCTGTTTCGGTGTTGCGTCTCATTTGCAGCTGTTTCACATACTGCTCGCCATAAGCCTTGCGCAACGATGAGGCCGACATGCCGCGCCTTAAATGCCCTATGCGACTATCGGTGATAAGAAACTCACGCCTGATGGTATCGTTATCATCGGTCACGTATGGTCTTTCAATTCTATCGCCACACCCCACCATGGCTAGCAACACTAGAAATAATAAAAGCAGCTTCTTCATTAATTGTCTATCATCTGGTTTATAATGATAACAAAAAAAGGCTTTTTGTGTTTTGAAGCCGCCGAAATAAGTAGAAAAGAGAGCCGCAGCAGAGTAGCTACAGCATTGAATGAAGAGTCTATTTACACCTCACTATCATTATCTCGTTGAGGTTGGTAGAGAAGCGTTGCGAAAGCATATCGCGTTTTAGTTGCCACTCTTTGCCGCTGCCCTGAGCCGCCAGCTTCAGTGCCCCTGTATACTTGCCATTAATTCTGTCCATGGCTGTCATCAATCGCTCGCGTTTATCACGATCCACGTCATCAAACAGTTGCATTTGCGCACAGCTGGTTATCTCTGTTATCACCACGCCCGCCTTCTTGTAGCTATACCCATCCATGTATATCTGTTTCAGTCCCATCAGCGCATGCTTCACAATCTCTAGCGAGTCGCAAGTAGCAGTAGGGCATTTCACTATAATACTTTTGTGATACTGAGGCAAATCCTCGCGAAACCTATTAGTCAAGATAAACACCATGAGCGATGCAGCATAAGCCCCCTGTTGCCTAAGCTTGCTGGCACATGTAGCTGCATGCGTAGCCACTGCCTCCGACAGGTTGTCATAATCCACTATCATCTTGCCAAAGCTTCTCGAAGTACAAATCTGTTTGCGCGGTGGGGGAGCGCTCTCCATGTCGATACACGAAATTCCTCGAAGCTCCTTCCAAATCCTTTCGCCCACCACCGTCATGTTCTTTCGCACCCACGCTTGCGACAGTTGCGTGAAGTCGTAGGCAGTTGTCACCCCTTGGCTCATCAGCCTCTTGGCATGCCTGCGCCCAATGCCCCACACATCGCCAATCTCGGTAAGCTGCAAAGCCTTGATGCGTTTCTCCTCCGAGTCGATGATGCATACCCTCTGATATGCCTCATACTTCTTGGCAAACTTATTGGCCACCTTGGCCAGCGTTTTGGTAGGAGCAATGCCTAGGCTCACCGGTATCCCCGTGCCCTTGCACACCCTTTTCACCACCATCTGTCCCAGTCCGGCTATATCCTCTATACCCTCAAAGTTGATAAACGACTCATCGATAGAGTACACCTCTATCTCGGGCACGCACTCTGCCACGATGCTCATCACCCGGCTCGACATATCACCATAAAGCACATAATTGCTAGAAAACACCGCAATGCCATGCCTCTCTACCTCTTGCTTTATCTGATAATAAGGAGTACCCATTTTGATGCCCAGCGCCTTGCTCTCATTCGATCGTGCTATTACACACCCATCATTGTTGCTCAGCACCACCACCGGTTTGCCATTCAGTGCAGGGTTGAACACACGTTCGCACGAAGCATAAAAGTTGTTGCAATCAATCAGCCCAAACATCAATGCCTTCTCCTATTCTTCTTGATGGTATACGTCACCACGCCCCACACCACAAACTCATTCTCCACAGTCACCTTTATCTCCGGATAGTCGGGGTTGCTAGGCACCAGATAGGCCGCATCCTTCTCTAATCGCACACGTTTCACAGTAAACTCCCCATCCAAGAAGCATACTGCCAAGTCGCCGTCCATCAGTTCCAGCGATTTATCAATCACTAGCACATCGCCCTCTACAATGCCCTCATCTTGCATGGAGTTTCCCACCACGCGCCCATAAAACGTGCTACTTGGGTTTTTAATAAGTTCCTTGTTGAGGTCTATCGAAAGCTCCATATAGTCTTGCGCCGGACTAGGAAACCCAGCTTTGATGCCTTCGTCGGCATAGGGCAGTGGAAGACTGCTTGATATATCTATCGAATGAATTTTGATTGGCATAGCGCAAAGTTATGCTATGTATCTGTTAAATGCAAGTATACTTACAAAACTTTTATTTGGTATTGCCCATCAATAGCCAGTTTGCTGAATTTATAGTTAAATATTTACACTTATTATTCAGGTATATAATCTTCCATTTATACTTTGCAGATTCTTACATATTGCAATCGTTTGCATTCTGAAAACATTACTTATCAGGCTTTTAACATATTGTTATTAAGTAATTTACCCTATGTTTGCAATGTGATAATAAAGTCGATTATTGTATTTGGCTGTTAAAACATCAACACAAACGTTTGCGCCAGCTATACTAATAGTACATATGAAAAATGAAAATAGTTTAAAAAATACTATGAATGTTATTAATGTGCCCATCAATTGTAAAAACTATAACATAACATACAAAGAAACCTCTTATTACATAAATTAATTTACTATGAACAAAAACAAAGCAGGGAATTATGAATCTCCCTTATTAATCATTAAACATGTTGAATTAGAGCAGACCATTGCCGCATCGGGCAAAGCAAAAGTTAAGCTTAACACAAGTGATAAAAGTACCGAAGAAGATTGGACAGATCTTGATACTGGAGGAAATTATGATCTTGATATGTAAAATGAAGAAAAGAAGAAATATTATGAAAACAAGAACATTATGCAATATAATGCAGCTAGGCTTTTCGGCTTTGATGGCAATGGCTATCTTTTCTAGTTGCAACCACGACGATAGCGTAGCTAAATCCTCAAAAGGCGGCATTACTATCATACAAGAGAACTTCGGTTCGCAAACTCGTTCGGGTCTTTCGCCCATACTACATCAAGAAACTATCCACCTAGGCGATGGCATCTATATGGATGTTACGCTGCAAGAAGACTTTGGCCCTGCCGAGCTTGAAGATGCTAAAACTCGTGCTGATATTAAAGCAGGCGATTACACCATCTTGGCATACGATAAGGATAACAAATTTGTAGGTGCAGATAAAGGTAAGGTAGTTTATGACAGCGATGGAGTAGGCACGTATACCTCTTATGATGAAACCGTGTTTAGCAGTGGTCAATACAAATTTATTTGTGTGAGAAATGTAGATCTATCTCCCAGCTACGACTTGGCTTACGTAACACGTGGCGAACTGGCTGAAAATGATGCCAATGTAGCGTTGATAAGCGATGTAGCTACCGAAACAATAACCGATGGAGATATTGATATCCAGTTCACCATGCGTCATAAAGAGAGTGCTATTCGCTTTAGCTTACAGTCGCCCGGTGCTTTCAGTGGGGTGAAGGCGGTTATCTCCACATCTACTCTCAAACCCTCTAAGCACGAATATGCACTGCCCTCTATAACATTAAACACTAGCAATATAGAAACGTCTAAATTGAAAGATGATATAATAGAAAATATCACCGGCGGTTCGCAAACCACCCCTTACAAGTATCTATTGCCGGGCACTGATGCTAGAGATATCACTATTACGTTTACAGAAGGCACTGTGTGGGGCAAAGACTTGACAAATAAATCAGTGACACTTCAACAGATACCATCATCGCTCGAAGCAAATACACGCTATACAGCCACTATCAACTTCCGCGATGGCATACCTGCTTTCAATGGTATCATCGCTATAGGTAGCGATGGCAAGCTTACTTTGACAGGTGGTGATGACCCAC
>CAMTOV010000044.1 GCA_947074235.1 uncultured Bacteroides sp.
TGAGAACATCGAAAACCGTGACATCTGTCAAATCATTGAAATCAATGAAATAATAGAAAACCTTGAGATAAAACTGATTAGTCGAATCTCAGGGTTTTTATTATATCTATAGTACGGAGTTTACCGAAGGCTTACAATAGAGTTTATTTCGCAAAATCAAACTTGCCAAATATTTTCAAACAAGAATATAGTTTTTTTACAATAAATCAATACCCACACCTTGTTGGCAAATTTAGTCTGGTCACAAATTTAAGAACACTACAAATCCGCAAACAAAGCAATCATATATTTTCCAAAAAACTAGAAGCTTTGAAAAGGTAATCATTATATTTGCCCCATAAAATGATTTGTAACCGAACTTCAATAACCATCAGATAATCAATCTATTCAAGTTGATACTGAACGATTACAAATGAGCTAAAAAAATACGGTACAACACAAACGTTGAAAGTTCTAATTATCAACACATTGCATTTGTCCCCATTTCCAATGTAATTGTAAAAAAGAGGTTTGTACCTTTTAAAAGGCGAAAACGCTAACACCCAATGGTGTGAATATGCTTTAGATAAGAATAATCTTATCATTTATATGTTTTGAAATGTAGCTATATTATTTTATTTTCAAAGAAAATGATTTCAATTGATCTCCACTTATAGTTAAATCAAAATTATCATCAGACGATTGAATCAATACTTGCGCTAAACCATTAAAAGTATTGAAATTAAAAGATTTAGTATCTAAATCTGTAGGACGCTCTACATCTGTAAAAGCAGAATCACCATTTCCATATCCCAAAATACGGGCATTCCCATTAACCGAAATTATAAGAGATAGTGATGCAGTAGGAACAAATCTATTTTTATTATCATTTAGAGATACATTAATCACATGAATATCTCCATATTTTGCTGATTCTGCTACAATCTTTACAGGTTCGCCAGTGGTTTCAAGACGTTTGTTTATAATTTTTTTTCCTTTCTTATAACCAATTGCTTGAACATAACCAGGCTGATAAGTGGTTTCCCATTCTAAATGTCCATTGCGAGGCATCTCTTTACGTCCCATTTTTTCCCCATTAACAATGAGTTCAACTTCATCACAATTTGAAAAGACATAAGTTGAAATCTTTTCTCCTTCGTGACCTTTAAGATTCCAGTGTGGCATTATATGAATCACTGGTTCTTGAGTCCACCATGATTTTAAATAATAAGCTTCATCTTTGGGAAATCCACAATAATCAAGAACACCAAAGAAGCTACCTGTTGCAGGATATATCATAGGCACGGGTTCTCCACGGTAATCAAACCCTGTCCAGTAAAATACACCTAATGTCCAAGGACGTTCATCGTAAAACTTCCATCCTTTTTCCATAGAAAATCCTATGCTGTCTTTCAATGCTGGATCAAAATTTAGCGACATCATGCGTCCACTGTTTATATCACATGGAAAATATTCACCCCGTGTACCTGTTCCAGTTGTTTCTTCACTACCCATAGCAATACGTTTTGGATAATTGGCACGATGCTGATCTATAGGATTCTGTCTGATGTAATTATAGCCTGCTACATCAGTAGTAAGAAGAATATGAGGACCACTAGCTGATGCAACCGCCATTAATCGAGTAATGTCTGCACGATGTGCATACTCCCTCATCGTTGTAGCAATACGAGTACCACGCTCTTCCCACTCAAGTCCCCATTCTTCATTGCCAATTCCCCAAAGGAACACACAAGGGTGATTGCGATCCCGTCGAATCATATCTTGCATCACAGAAAGATGATAATCATTAATACCCAATAAACGATTTTCCTCAAAAACCAACATTCCAAGTTCATCGCATATATTCAGCAATTCTGAAGTCATAGGATTGTGACTTGCACGATATGCATTAGCACCTATCCATTTCAAGCGTTCTATACGATAACGTTGCAAACCATCGGGAATAGCAGAACCAACTCCTGCATGATCTTGATGATTGTTGAATCCTTTCAATTTAATATGTTTGCCATTCAAGAAGAATCCTTTATCAGGGTCTAATCGAATTTCTCTAATACCTATACGAGTAGAATATTCATCTACTTGTTCATTATCAAGAAAAATTTTGGTCTTTACAAAATATAGATTTGGGTTATCCGTATCCCAAAGAGCAGGATTTTGTAATTGACATACCACAGCACTTGTATGACGCTCGCGGGCTAATAATGACTTACCAGAAACATTAGTTGTTGCTACAACATGACCGTTTGGATTAATCACATCATGAACAATTCGATATGCTGGCAAGGAAGTATTTCCATTATTACACACTTCGGTTTCGATTGTTATTTCAGCTTTCGCATAATCTTCCGACAATTTTGAATGAATAAATGTACCTCCCGTAGTTACATGTAAAGGGTTAGTCTTTTGTAGCCATACATGTCGATAAATACCAGCACCTTCATAAAACCAGCCTTCTTCCAAGGAAGCATCGCAACGAACACAAATAAGATTTTCTTTTTCATCACCTTCTCCATAGAAAAGATAATCTGTAATATCATAATCTTGATGCTTATAGCCACTTGGCTCTACACCTACAAAAATTCCATTCACCCATATTTGAGCATTTCGAAAAATGCCATCAAATTTCAGACGAATATGTTTACCTTGATCTGACTCGGGAAGGTGAAAAGTTTTACGATACCATCCAACACTGGTTTCGGGAAATTTCCAACCAACCTCTTTAAAACCGTGACTATAACTTGCCTCTTTATTAAAAGATAAATCCACTACCCAATCAAATGGTAAATCAATTTTCTTCCATTCTTCACCAGGTTTAAAGCGATTAGTATAGGGACCTTCATTATGAATCGAATTAGATTTTGTGAGATAGTTGAAGTACTCAGTACCACAACCAAAATCTTTTATGGGATCAGCAGCATGCCCTAATGCAAACTGCCAGTTATTATTGAATTTAACAATTTCTCGGAAATCTTGTGCAGTTATTTGTGATTCAATTAGAAAGAATCCTATTATCAATGATCCTATTATTTTATTCATAGTTATTATTGTAGATGTTAATCCGAAAGTGTACCATATTTATTTTAAAATCAAATATAATAAATATTAAATCTTTTTTCTCTTTATTTCTGAGTTTCTTTAAATCTATATGATTCTCCGCTCATATCTACTAGAAAAGCTTTGTATGTAATTCTGTCAACCATAGCCGCAACAAGTACTTTATCCTTGAAGTTTCATCCAACTATTGAGGACAAGGTTGTAGAGTACAACTCCTATCATATCCCTTCAAACCATTATATACGAAGAACAAAAAAACCAATCAATAATAGATAATAAGAATCGGCTTTAATCTGAAAAAGATTTTAGTCATTATCCCCAAGTGATAAATCCTTTCTTTACTCATAAACCAGAAAAGAGGTTTTCTTATATCTAGCAAACACAACAACAATACATAGGACTATTTAAGATCCATTTTTTATTTGTTCTCTCTTATAATTTTCGACGACCTAAATGTTTTATTATCGTGGGCTACAACTATGACCTAGAGTTAAAGGTTTTCTGATTGATACTTGTTTGACTGCGCAGAATCAATAAAAGATGGCGATGGGGAAGTTTGAGATTAGATGAAGAGGGATGGATTATTTAAAAATAGATTCGAGCCTTAACACTAGGTTAAAGCTCGAACTAAAATATAGATTACACAAACTTATGTATTGGATGAACCAAAACTTACTTGAGGTAAAAAAGCTAGTTTTATATTATACCACTACAATGAATAACAAATTTATTTTACGGATTAATACTATTAAATTCCCCTTTTCCTCTCCATTTATTATTGCTTACTTTATTTGCATATTCAACAGAATTTAGATAAAGGTTTACGCTAGAGAGATCTGTACCATTAAGGAAATATGATTCATTAATTTCTAATTCCTCTTCGACCTCAGTTCCAACTATGAGAGTATGAAGAAATGAATCACAACGTTGTAAAAATCGACCACCAATTTTCTTAAGTTTAGGTAAGTTTATATACTCAAAAGTAGTTAATGCACCAGTATCTCCTCGCCCAAACAATGAGCCACACTCTTCTAGCTTTGGACAACTGAGAGAATCAACATATTGAGCCTTATACATAAAAGAGTCACCAACTTTTATTAGATTCGGACATACGACACTGATATTGCCTGCGCTTACTGCATCTTTAAACTTATTAGGATCAACATCTCCCAATTCCTCATCTGTAATTATAATATTGCTACCAGCAGGCAGTGCTACTGAAAAATCAGCAAATGCTCCCTTATAAGTAGTAGTTTGTTCCATCACTCCATTCAAAGTATACAATTGACCTTGATTGAAAGTAGGAGTAATAGGTTTTATTAATTCATAAATATTCAAACCCACTTTTACAGTAATAGTTAATGCTTCATCAGTATTTGCTGGAAAAAACGGTGTAGACTGTTACAGTAAAAACGGTGATGCTGTTACAGTTTTGATGGGGCTAAGTTAATCTTTTTTTCTTAAGCTGTTCCCTTTTAACTCAAATCTTGTTGCTGTGTGAATGACCCTGTCTAGTATGGCATCTGCAGCAGAAGCATTGTTATCCAAGGTTTCATACCAGCTTGCAACAGGAAGTTGACTTGCAAAGATTGTTGCTTTCTTAGAATGACGGTCCTCAATAATTTCCATCAGATCGAGAACTTGGTCAGCTGTAAGTTTTCTAATGCCAAAGTCATCCAGAATCAATAAGTCAAGTTGAGAGATTTTCTCAAAGAAACGAGGAAGTCGACTTTCAATACGTGCCATCATAAGTTCTTCGAAGAGTTTCATCACATTGAAGTAGCGTACTTTATACCCACATAAACAAGCATGATATCCAATAGCTGATGCTAGCCAGCTTTTGCCTGTACCTGTAGGCCCTGTTATGATGATAGGATAGCCATGAGATATATAATCACACGTGGCATCTTCATTAAGAGTAGATTGGTCTATCCCACGTGCAGAGTCTGTAGCGATATCAGCTAGAGTGACAGTATACCGGAATCGTGCATTCTTAATAAGCCTATGCGTCCTGTTTGACTGTCTTTGGTCATTTTCACCTTGGATAAGCATACGGATTCCATCAGCAAATGAGACTGATGCCGTCTTATGCGCTTCCATAAGATTTTGCAATGTCTGTGCCATACCAGGCAGGCGCATTACTTTGAGTTCTGAAAGGATTTTTTCCATTTTTCACCGTTTTAATGTTTGTAAATCTATTATTTAAAGGAGTCTGCTCCTCTTATGTTTGAATGCAATATCGTAGTGCATGAATCTTGTACAGACTTTTTCCCCTGCAATGCTATATACCCCTGGCATTTTGATTTCACCAGACTGTTGATAAACTGATAATTGCATTTACCATATTTTATAGACACGTTACATGCCAAAAGGAAGATCTCAGGTTCAGTTTCACGTGCAAGTGCAAGAATGCCTTGAGCAGAACGATAATACACTTCTGCAGGTCTATCAGTAACAGAGAAGAGTTCACGTATGACATATTCAACCACAGAACCATGCTTTGCGCCTTTGTCAATAAAGTACTGAGGAGAGTATTCATAGTAGGCTTGTGTTTGTGAAGGCAAATGCTCTTTCTTCCAGGTATAACCACCCTGCCGTAAGGAACGTATGTGAGTAGCTATACATTTACCATCGTGAAAAACACGCACTTGTGTTGCTGTAAACAGCACTTCAACTTTATTGCCAATTAGATGACACGGCACAGAGTAATGATGCCGTTCCGTACCTAGTTGTATAAAACTGTTTGGTGCAACAGTAAGCAATGCATGACGTTTCATTTGGAAGCCCTCACGTGGTAGTGGAAGTAGCTCAGGTTTTTCTATAGCAAGAAAACGTTCTACACGTGAATAACTGCATCCTTGCATACGACGACTATTATACTTAGCAAGTAAACCTGATACAGCCGCATTGAGCTCCTCTAATGAATGGAATGTCTTATTGCGTAAAGGAGCGTATATACGCGTATAGCTTTTGTGTACAGCATCTTCAACTAGAGCCTTGTCTTTGGGTTTGCGAACTCTAGCAGGTTGAGCACAACAACCATAATGTGTAGCGAGGGCATTTAGACCATCGGTAAGGCTGGGTGACCATTTATCAAATGACTTTACTGCAGAGCGAAGATTGTCAGGAACCAACAGACGAGGTGCACCTTCAAAGAAACGTATTGCGGCATCTAGTGCTCCAAGAAAATGTTCAATTGATTGAGAAGGTACACAAATAATGAACGTGTACCCGGAACAAGGCAATACAGCAGCAAAGGTCTCAACTTGAATCAATTCTCCGGTTTCCATATCTACATAGCCTAGTTTATCACCGGCAAAGTCTATATACATCTTTGCTCCAGCCTGATGAAGCATTTTTAATACCGTAGATGGCTTTATTGCTACTATATTCTGTTTTAAGTGATAGCGAAACTGTGTCAGGCTATAGCCATCGGGAACGTCCTGAATATATTCTTCCCATAGCAGCTGAACTGTCATGTGCTTATGTTGAAGTTCTTGCTCAAAATGTTGGAGTCGCTTTTTAAAATCTTCAAAGCGTTCGTCACAATATGCGGGATTACCACCATTGAAACGGTGGTTCAGTTCTGGATCTTCCAAGAGAAGAAGTGCATCTATACCTAACTTGTCTTCTTTGGCAATCTTGATATAGCGCTGCACGGTTGTGGGACTCATGGAATACATAGTAGCCAAATCTCTAATCGAGATTCCATTTTTGTGTCCTGTCAGGACTTGTTTGATGATGTTCATTTTCTTTGGTTGAGTAGCCATATACTTGACGGAATTGATTCATTCCATCAAGGTAATAAATTCATCAAAACTGTAACAGCATACTCCGTTTTTAAGTTCGGATTACTGGCTATTTAGGTAGAGTGTAACAGTATGCTCCGTTTTTTTGTGCAAAGCACAAAATGTAAATTAGCTAATTGCCTGATATACTGTATACCATATTTTTGCAAAACTAGCCATTTAGCACTCTATTTTCATGTAACTACTTGTAACAGCATGCTCCGTTTTTTCCAACTTGTGCGATAACAGAAACACAATTAGCAGATTAAGAAACTTTATATTTTATATACTTAAGCAGGTGGAGCACAGGTTCTATCTCCTTTTTTTATATAAAAAATAAGCCTATCTTTGCCATCCCTAAAATAGACATGACTAGTAGAGCAATGCTTGAACTTATATACAAATCATCAAAATAAATTAATCAAAACTATTTAAATGGAAAAGAAAGGTAACCCGGCAGTAGTAGGTCTAGCCGGATTCGGATTGACAACTCTTTTATTACAGGTTCACAATTTAGGTTTTATCGGACTTGGTCCTGTGCTTGCAATGGGTATCATGTTTGGTGGATTGGCTCAGCTGATAGCTGGCTTTCAAGAGAAAGAAAATGGAAATAACTTCGGATATAGTGCATTCGTGACATATGGTGCTTTCTGGATTGGGCTTTGCATCATATGGCTTTGCAATCATTTCAACGTATATCCATCAAACGGTATTGAGGTAGGTTTTTACTTGCTGGCGTTTATGCTTTATACAGGCATTATGCTTATCGCTTCGCTTAGAATACATACTGCTATGTTTGTGACTTTCGCAACTTTGTTTTTAGGTTTTCTATTACTTGTGCTTGAGCATTTCTTCTTTCCATGGATGAAAACCCTTGCTGCTATCGATCTTATAATCTGTGCTTTTGCTGCATGGTATATGATGGCTGCCGAGATTATCAACCCATTGGCTGGCAAAGTGGTACTGCCTTTAGGTTCCCCACTTATCAAGAAGAGTTAATATAAGACGTTCAGATATAAAAGCGGGCTATTTCCATATTCTATTGGGAATAGCCCGCTTTATTTATCTAAACATATACTATAAAATCAAATAAGAAATTATTGTACCCAGATTTTTCTGCTCATTTGTTTTCCGTCATAGTCTACTTGAATAATATAATATCCTTTAGTAACGGGAATTTGAAGACTTCGAGGCAATGTAACACGCTTAATGAAAAGACACTTGCCTGTCATGTCATATAATCGCACATCACTATTTGCTTCTATCCATGGCAATTCTATGAGTTGTTCAGAAGTTAATACTTCAATATTTGAAAGAACAGTCTGTTTAATATCCGTACTAGTAGCAGATATTAGTTTAACATCATCTAAATAGAAGCGATTTTGAGAATTAGCAAAGGAGATTTTAGTGCTTGGTGTACAATTGTTTATTCTAACATTATAGGTATAAGCATTTTCATTCATTTCTACACTAGAAGCAGATAGATAACCACCATTTGTAATAGTAAGTGATAAAGTTGAATTTGTTTTAGAATAATTATTGGCAACGAATGATAAATCGACAGTACCTGCAATCCCTAAAGCAGGAGTTGTCATGCTTCCTTTTGAGCTACTTGAACCTATCTTCATTTGACCATTATAGCAAAATAGTTTAGTACCACTCCATCCTTTATTGTCAGCATAATCGTCTATCTCATCTGAGATATCTTTTGAAAGCACGGCCGTACAATTTGTGAATGTTTCTACAAAGTCAATTTGTGCATTTGGGTCAACATTGGCAATAGCTACAATTTCTAAATCACCTGTCACATTTGGAATGGTTAGTGTAGTACCAATGTAAGTAAAATCTATATTAGCTTCCAATTCTGTGCTTCCCATAGTAATAATGATATCTTGTTGCGTTAGCAAGTATCCAGCATTGGCTGTTATTGTAGAGATATAGGTATTACCCATGTCAAAACAATCAAATCCATTTGTTTCAGAACAGTTATCGCCAGAGAAATAGACTGATAAATTTTCACACTCATTCAATCCGCCCATAAATTTGAAAGAAATAACCTGATTATCTTCTATAATTTCAGTAAGTGGATAATTGCTATAAGGAGTAAACATTGTATACTTTGTACCATTAGGGTAAGTATCTCCACTATCCCCATTTTGAGAAGATTTACCATCAGCTTCGATGATATCAACCCCCATACTACTTGCAGTATTGTTCACTGTATTATTTTCCCACTTACTTGAACTATAGGTAACTTTAGTAACTAGCATACCATGACCAGGCAAATATGTATCCCAACTAGATTGTTGTCTATTCTCGAAGAGAAAGAAAGTAGTGGGATTGGGAAAAGCTCCATTTAAATTGTGCTCACCTGTGCTACTTACCAAATAAGCTTGATTATAGTTTTGCAATTCTTTTAAAGTAACATTGGCAGAACTATTCAAGACTGTAGGTGTCAACCATCCTAAATAAAAACGTTCATAGGCAGAAAAAGTGGGAGGAGTGCGACCCTCATTATTGTATCCACCACTATCCATAACATCCCAAGTACCCAATGTATTGTGCCCACTGTATGTGGTATTATACAAATCGGGCAACCCCAATACGTGAGAAAACTCATGGCAGAATGTACCAATACCGCACATATTAGAGCCACTATTTCCTTTTAACTCAGAGCTACAAGCATAATCATATAATATTTTCCCATCAAAAACTCTCGAGCCAGTACTATTGCCGCTATATACAACCCATCGATGAGGCCAGACTGTATCTTCATCTCCCCACTCTGCTTCATTATATCCGGCATAATAAATGAATACATTGTCAATATAACCATCATTATCCAAATCATAATCAGCAAAATTGATATCATCATTAGCTAATACACATGCGTCAAGTACCATTTGTGCAGGTAATCTATCATCATCACTACTATCATTTGCACCATAATAAGCCATCTTTTGAGGTAAAGTGTAGGGTCCATACACATCGAAAGAAGGATTATATTGTCCGTTAGAGGCATCTATAAAATAATCTTTTGCTGAACCAGTGCCACCGTTATCACTATAACCATTTTGATTAAGAAGATTAGAAAAAGTTTGTTGAGGATTGCTTGTAACGAATGATTCATCAGCAAAATTCACCAAAATAACTACACCTTTATTAGCAGCATTTGCTCTAGTGTTGAATTGCATTCTCTTTTGTGCATTACTTGCTCTAACTTGTTTTTTTTGAGTGATTAATGAACTATTCTCAGTTTCATCATTAGTTTTTTGTATATAAAAGCCACTTTCATTTTTTACCAATAACTTACCGTTAATATCAGTAATATAACTCCCAAATTCATCGCCATGTTTATAAATTACTATCTCTGTTCCATCAGGTTGTGTTACAGTTAAAGCGCCGCGATAAGCGGGTATTGCATAACTCAATAGCGAACTAAAGAGTAGTGCAATCAGAAGTTTTGTTTTCATCATTTTTATCCTTTTCTATTTTAGGTTATGATATTCGCATTTATTATGCATTACATTTTCACAAAAATAGTAAAGCTACTCTATATTATGTTATAAAATACCATTTTTTACATAATATATCAAAGAACTGTTAGTCTATTATTAAACGTTTATTTTTAATAAGTAATCAATCAACCAACGAAGTTTTTTCTAACAAAGCAACAAAAAATCTTTTTATAGTAGTGCTAGAAATATAAAACACATCAATCTCATTTCCAATTTTAGTATAAGCAGCTCTAAAGTTCATATTGCTTACGATAACTTTGTATTCATAAATAGTATGTCCCTCTCTTTTCAAGTGATAGGCTGGTTTAATTTTATGAGGCCTAAAGTTGATAATATCAGGCAATTTATGATAGATATTATCTCTTACCTCTTTTTCATACTGGGGATAGTTCTTAAAGAACTTATCCATATATTTATTATGATCAATATTTACATGGAAATCCATATTTATCTTCCTTTCGCTCACGATTTTGGTGCAGAAGAAATTTCCAAAAAGTATTTATTGCTTCTTGGAAATTCAATTCGTTGAAGTTGTTTTAAAAGTTTTGCTAAATGAGCATTTTCGATAGATATAAAATTAACGGTTTCAAATCCATCTTCAAAAACGTCATATATCTCCTCTCCCATCTTCACTATTAAAACTTTTCTATCTCGTTTATAAGTCAATAATTCCATTCTATCGCCTATTTTCATTTTTTTCAATTTCTCAACAGGCGTTCTTGTAAAACTCTTTATATCCAACATACTCATAACCTTTAAGCTGATGATAAGAAACTAATTTACTAAATTCTATTTTGTTAATCAGAAGCTATATTGCAACAAAACCTCAAGTCTGTTTGCATGCCGTTTTCCATTATCAGCAAAACCTTTACGCCATCCTCTAATATATTCTATACCGGTGCGCATGTAAGGAATAGGATCCCAAAAGATATTTGCGATAATCTCTTGCCCATACTTAAATTGATCACTATTAGCAGCCGGCCAATTATTGTCGGAGTACATACGAGTTTGACTATACATACTTGATATAAATACTTTGGAAGATAAATCATAACGTAAACCACCATACCATGCCAATACCGGAAGAGCTTGCATTTTGTTTGGATCATTAGGGTTAGGAACTAAATCGATATCCAATTTCTGTGTATCATTGATATACTTGGATATACCAGTTCCATAACTTGCCTCTCCAAACATACTTAATTTAGGCGTAAGATTAAAAATAGTAGATAATTGAGTTCCCCATCCTACAACTGATTTAGATTTCCACACGTTGTTTGCTTTACTATTATAAGACATATTTCTTATTACACCAGCTGCACGTATTTGATTCTTTTCTCCCCACCTATAAGTTGCTGTGGCCAAAAAATCGGGTACTTTCTGTTTAGCAGACTTTACATATTCATTTTGAGACAAACCAAATGTTTCATAAATCGTAGGTAATTCGGCAGCAGCTGTAAAACTCCAATGTTTCAACTTATCGTATGTGTAGCTAATTTGAGTGACCCGATAGTTTACCATACCACTAGGCCCTATATTGGTAATAGTTGGTGCCGAGGTATACAGATTCATAAAGTTAGTGAAATTATAGCCAACTAGCAACCCTAAAAATTGAACATATCCGTTGTGTAATCTGAAATTATAATCATTTCCTGTGAAATTTCCTGCCACATACACAATGATATCACCCAATGTTTTTGTGCGGCCTATCATTTTTAAAAATACGGTAGAATTGGCAATATCCATCAAAAACTGACTACGATCGCCCGTTGTACTTGAAGATGGTATTAACGATGGATAAAAATTATCATTATCAGAAATACCTCCGAAATCGACTGATGGTATTCCTTTTAAAACGCCCCCTATGCCAAGACCAAAATTTCCTTTTCTATCAGTCAACAGAAAACGAGGCATTCCGGGTTCATTAAATTTAGGTGATTCTGTATTTTTAAATACAATCACTAAGTCGTGATGAGCTTTTTCCATAGACACAAATACAATGGTATTTTTATCATCCGTATCAACTTCTACGGTAGCCTGTGCCGACATGCTTATTGAAATTAAGCCCATAGCAAATACAAAAAGGTTGATTTTAATAATTTTTTTCATGTTGTTGTGAGTATTATTATATCAATTAAAACAAGTCGAAATAGAAAATGTTGAAACATAAATCACTAAAGTATAGTACTATACCACAACATATTGAGAAGTTGTTTGTTGATTAAAAAATAGTATATCAATAATAATAAACACTATGTTTAATGAAAAAAGAGGCAGCATGCTCCATGGCGTTTTATTAATCGCTCTATTTTCGTGTGCCTCATTCTATATAGCCGAAACAAGGGTTATCTCCGAACTTTCGCTTAGTCCGATGATTGTGGGTATTGTACTAGGCATGCTTTACGCCAATAGCTTGCGCAACCATTTGCCTGTTACATGGGTTCCGGGCATACAATTTTGTGCCAAAAAATTGCTGCGACTTGGAATTATCCTTTATGGCTTTAGGTTGACTTTTCAAGACATTTTGTTGGTAGGTGCACCGGGAATTATTGTAGATATTTTTATTGTAATTGTTACGATATTGGGCGGAGTGTTTATAGGTAAGTTACTCAAAATGGATGATGACATAGCTTTGCTTACATCCATAGGTAGTGGTATCTGTGGTGCAGCAGCTATTCTTGGAGCTGAATCTACAATACATACTAAGCCCTACAAAACAGCTGTTGCCGTGGCTACAGTTGTTATTTTTGGCACAATAGCCATGTTTATATATCCTATTTTTTATGCCAATGGGGTGCTTGCCGTTACTCCTCAAGAGATGGGTATATACACAGGAGCTACTTTACACGAAGTAGCTCATACTGTAGGAGCAGGCAATTCGATGGGTGAAGAGATTTCTAACATTGCCATCATTGTTAAGATGATTCGCGTGATGATGCTTGTGCCTGTATTGCTGTTGCTTAGTTGGTGGGCTGCTCGAAAAGTTGCCAAAGGCAATAATACAGAACAGGATGCAACAAAAAACAAGGTGGCTATTCCTTGGTTTGCTCTCGGATTCTTACTCGTTATAGTTATCAACTCCATTATTCCTATACCAGCAAGTGTCATCCAAGTAATAAACAATATAGATACGTTCCTACTCACTATGGCCATGGTAGCCTTAGGCGCAGAAACTAGTTTTGATAAATTCAAGAAAGCGGGCATTAAACCATTCTTGCTTGCATTTATACTTTTTATATGGCTCATCGTTGGGGGTTATTTCATTACCACCATCATTACCCCTTGGTTTATGTAAAACTATCAGCTTTCTTGTGTTGTATTATTAGTATTAGTAGTAGGTGCAGAAGATGTTGGCGTGACCTGACTTTGAAAATAATTAGTGATATATACCGTAAGTATTGGAAACATACTCATCCCCATCACTGCCAATATCACCGCCAATATTCGTCCTCCGAGCGTAACAGGTTCTATGGCACAACCTACTGTTGTGACGTCCATACATGCCCACCAAGCAGCATCTTCAAAATTTCTTAGTGATGGGTTAATACCTTTTTCTATGGAATAAAACACCAAACTACCGAAATAGGCCATTGCTACAAGCATAATAAGATAAGTTATCATCATATTGGTTACTTTACTTTTGGTAAACCAGTTAATCATCACAATCAATCCGTAACCGCCACGAATAAAGATAATAGCACGAAGCATTACACTTTGAGTTGCAGTAACAGAAATATCAAACCAGTTTACTATGTTATAGTAAGGGATAGATACAAGCAACAACACAAAATAGGTTACAAAAAATTTCCATTTTTTAGGAGATAAGTAAAACTGATACCAAAAATCAATCATTAATATAGAACATATAAGAAGTTGTATATCAAGATATACATGTTTAGGAATTACATTAGGGCCTTTTAATATCTCAACAGATAATAATACTAATACAAAAACACTACTAAACATAGCAATAATGTTGAGGATTTTAGCTCCTAACATGAGACCAGACGTTTTGTGATTTAGATTTGGAGTTGACATAAGATTAAATTATTAATTTATTTGGCAAATTTAATCCATAATTAATCAATGCCGTGTATTTGTTGTCAAAATTAATAATGAATCATCAGTTAAACTATTAATTTAACATACACCTCATACAAGATTTAGTGAAATTTTTATCAAGAACAACTTTGCAGAACATTAATATAAAAGGTCATCAAAAAGCAGCCAGTACCCAACCATCAAAAACATACTGGCATTTTTATGATATGATACTGACAAAAAATAATTTCGCACTGCTATTTTGTGAAAACATACAGGCAGAAATAGACCTTAGATAGGGCTTATGAACAGGAGAAGAATAAAAAAAGGAGAAAAAAATTTCTCCTTTTGGTATAGTTTAGCTAAAAGCTAATACATGATTGATATGTTCTTAATTAATATTTAATATTCACTAAGTTATTGCAATTAATACATCACTCCTATCTCAATACCTTTTCAGCTTTAAACGAGCCATCAGTATAAATAGTTTTTACGATAGTAATACCTCGATTCTGTGTTTCATTAAGCTCAGCACCTGTTATAGAATAATATTTAGTAGACATAACTTCTTTCTGTACATTCGAATTCTCAAGCGGAGAAATTCCTGTTGTTCCTCCATATTCATCCTCTATCTTACCTACACCACTATAAGTAGGAACAATAGTTGGAATATCTTTTGCTTCATGAAGAAATGCTGAATATTCATAAGGTGGACGGTAATCGGAAGATGGAATATCGAACAGTTTATCATATTTAACCCCATCTTGAGCATAAATAGCTGGTATTCTACGGCAATTATCAAATATCATATCTGTAAGAGTAGCCCCTTCTCCCTCATCACTTGGCATTACGGGAGCTTTTGTATCTTTAAAGTAACATCCCTCGATATAAGCCTGTGCTTTTGCTCTCAAATCGTAGCCATCTTGGCAATTGTTCATATAATTATTGAAATAGTGATAAAAGCCACCACGTTGAAGAGGGAGTCTTGATCCTTGAATGTTCAAAAAATAGTTATGATGCATAGTTACAGTTCGAGGATAGGCATCCGAGTTTCCTTTTCCACTCAAACATGCTTTGTCGTGATTATAAAATTTATTCCATGACAGGGTAACAAATTGTATGTTGTTTTTCATATCAAGAAGCCCATCATATCTGTCTTTAAAAGCAGCATCTCCATTGTAAAATTCGCAATGATCTATCCAAAAATGGTGACCAAAATCTACCTTTGCACTTGTTTTGTCAGCTTGAATACCGATACAATCAGGATCTCCAATTAAAACTTCAACCCCATCTCTCAAAGCAATAACCTTCATTTCGTTATCCTTTGAAGCAGGCACTCCATTCATTGTAAATTTTATATTTCTAATAATAATATTGCTTTGAGTGTTTACATTAATACCAATTCTATTAAAGAATGCATCTTGGCCGACACCGATTATAGATTTGTTTGAACCAAGCTTTAAGATTTCACCATAAGTAGAAAGTGTTGCACCGGATGTTTCTTTTGTAGCAAGCGCTCCGGTAGATGTTATTACATAGCAAGGTTGCTCACTGGTAAATTCTTTTGTGATAAGAATCACATAGGGTTTAGATAAATCTTCAGCATACTTCTTTAGTTCGGCAAAAGAGTTTGGTGTAACAACCTCACCACCTTGACCTCCAGTTGTGCCACCAGCATTATAAAAATCACCTTCTCCTTCCATTGCTGCATATCCCATCATGGAGAAGTCGGGAGCTTGTTGTGCATTAGCGATACATAAACACATCATACATAGTAAAGATGTGAGAAAAGTTTTTTGCATAGTATATAAATTTAAATATTTAATTGATCAGTGTTTTATGAACACAAATTTATAGAAACATATCACATTGCATATGGAAATATTGAGTAATATAGTGTAGTTATTGTCTTATTCTATACCTTAATGTTATTAGTATTCATACTCAT
>CAMTOV010000045.1 GCA_947074235.1 uncultured Bacteroides sp.
CACATCTTTTTGAGAGAGAAAGCACCTTATCTTTCTCTCTCATTTATTATAGATATCCGTAAAAAAGCAAATTAAAAATTACGCTTCAAGAAGCTAATGATAATGTTCATAATCTCATCTTGCTCCCATACCACACCACTATGCTGGGCATTCTTTATAAAATAAAACTCCGAAGAGATACCTTTATCACAAAGCGCTTCATGTAGTTGCTTTGATTCGGTTAGAGACATTATTTTATCTTCCCCACCATGCATAATCAAAAATGGAGGTGTTTTATCCGAAATATATTCTATCGGATTGGATTTGGCTAGTTTGTTAGGATTTGAGTCTAGTCCTTGATTGACTTGTGGGTCTGCTCCATAAAGAAACAAAGACTCCGGTGAGGCCGGTTCTTTATGATATTTCTGTTGAATCTTGGAGAAATCAGCTCCAATCGTTTCAAGATTGGTTACACCAAACAGATCAATTACAGCATTTACATCACTATTGTATTCAAGCCATGCGCCTTCATTAAATAAATCGAGCCCAGTAGTAGTACCTGCAAAAGCAGCCATATAGCCTCCGGCAGATTCACCATACACCGCTACCCTATCTTTATCTATATTGTACTTTTTTGCATTCGCCTTCAAATATCTTATAGCAGCTTTTACATCAATAACCGGAGCTGGATATAAACTATTTGGAGCCAACCGGTACTCTATACTTGCCACCACAAAACCACTTTCGGCTATTCTCAATCGGTTTTGTATATTACTGTCGTTATTTACATATAAGAATCGCCCACCGGGAACAAATACGACTAAAGGCATTGGTACATCTGAAACGGGAAGTAAAATATTCATTTTCAAATCACGATTAACAATACCTAGCTCTGCGACTTGAGAATATGAGATATTGGGGATTGTTTGTATAAAGCAGCGCTTTACAGGAACTTCTAACTCTTTATAATTATTCATATGTTATCCTATTAAAATGATTATATATCTCATGAAGAGATATTATTATATAATAGGAATATGACAATCTATAAGTCCAGATTGTTCAGTTATTAAAATAAAATGTACTAATACTTAAGGTTATTCTTATTAGATTTACTCCTTAATACCATTGATACGATTACGGATTTTAGTCCATGCATGCGTATCAAACAAAGAGCTTCCTCGCATCGTATGATACATCTCTTTAAATCTCGACATCGGAATCATAAAGCTTAAAATATTCTCTTCTACATAAGGACGCACCGACAAATCGAAGAAACCGATAAACGTTCTTTTCCCATTTTGTTTGTTCTCATTGACAGCATGAGTCACTACAGAGCCACATCCTGAGGCAAAGAGCGACACCACTGCGTCCTCTGCATTGTTGTCATAATAAGTCCAAGTTACCAATCCCGACAGCACATCGGGAGTAGCAAAAAATAAAAGCCCTTCTATATGGTCAAAAGAGTCGATGCAATCGATTCTCGCAAAATTCAAATAGCTTTTATCTGTTTTGCATACACCCAGTTTATCAACAAAGTCGATCACCATCTCCGGAGTTTCTTTATACTTTTCTTTTACCGAAACAAAATGGGGAACATGAACGGGCATTTCTGTAAACCCTGTATAGAACTTACCACCTCCACAACCTATTGTGTCAGCGTTCAGACTCATTAATCTACCTTGCCTAACCTGTCCAATACCTTTAAAAAGGCAACCGTTTATCTTATCGGTATCTACTATTTTATTATCAGAATACCAAAACACGATAGGCAACTCGGCAGCATCGCCAAAAGCCTCTCTAAAATTGTTTATAAATACTTTAACTTCCATAGTGTTTTCCAGTTAGTTGTATATTCAATTGCGATAAATCTAAGATTATGATTACCATTATAGCCATTCCTTTTCAATTCTTATTCTTGCGCTTCGCCAATTTCTCTCTTCTGAAGTAGTCACCATTGGCCTTGCTACCTTTATAACGGCTTTTCTCTTTTTTACCGGCTATCTTATCGTCAGCAGCCTGCAGTGCTTTGGTGAGTGCTATGTTTGCGTAAGTATGGCTTTGAACAACCGGTATGTGCTTTTTCATCAACTTCTGTATTTCAATAAGCATCGCTTTCTCTTCGGGAGCACAAAGGGTGATGGCCAAACCATCTTTTCCTGCCCTACCCGTGCGCCCTACCCGATGGATATAAGTCTCAGCCTCTTGTGGCAATTCAAAGTTAAATACATGAGTGATGTGCGAAATATCTATTCCACGTGCAGCAATATCGGTAGCGATAAGTATAGGAAACTCAGCATTTCTAAAAGATTCAATAAGTGTATCACGAGCATGTTGCGAACGATCAGAATGAATCCTGTCGCAAGCAAAACCCATTCCCTGCAAATACTCATTCAAAGCATCAGCACTTTTCCTTGTTTTAGTGAAGACAATCGCAGATTCTACCTCTTTCTTTCTCAAAAACTCCACCAAAAGGTTATTCTTATTGAGCTTCTCTACATAGTACACTTTTTGCTCAATCAACTCTGTGGTGGTAGATGTTTGCGATATTTCTGCAACCAATGGTTCTTTAAGTATCTTCTGGCTAAGCTCCTTTACTTCGATGGGCATGGTAGCAGAAAAGAGCATCGTATTTACACTTTGGGTAAGCTTATCTATAATGAAAGTGATATCTTCTGTAAAACCCATATCGAGCATTCTATCAGCCTCATCAAGCACAAACATCTCGACAAAAGACAAATCTATTTCGTTTCTATTTATCAGGTCTACTAACCGTCCCGGAGTAGCTATTACCAGGTCAATGCCTTGTTGCAACTTCTCAATCTGCTCTTCAATAGGCATACCGCCGTAGATTATGCTTGAATTAACAGAAGTGCCATTGTTTAACTCATCAAATACACCACCCACCTGCTGCGCCAGCTCTCTTGTAGGCACTAAAATCAGTGCTTTTACCTTCTCATCAGTTGGTTTTAAAGCAAGTCGCTCTAATATAGGAATCAAAAAAGCGCCAGTTTTTCCGGTACCCGTTTGTGCTATGGCCAGCACATCTCTTCCATCAATGATAGCAGGAATTACAGCTTTTTGAATGTCGGTAGGTATATCAAAGCCTTTTTCTTTTAAGACTCCAAGTAAGGTTTTATTTATATTAAAATCGCCAAAGTTCATTTGCAATTGATTTTATCGATATGAGAAAACATCTATTTCTTTTTAAAACATCAATCAAATTTAGTTTTAATTCCTTTTAGAGCTTAAATCTTTGAAGTTTTTTTTTGATTATTAGTATCACAGTTATGTTTATCCAGTGCCTCAACAACCATTTGCTACAGATGCAGTAAGCGTGCAATAGTTGTGCAGTAACACTGCATAAGCCATACAGCAGTACTGCAACGGTCAAACAGTGCTACTGCAAAGCCCTTTGCAGTAACTCAACCTAGTCTTTTCCTAGAATTGGTTGACTGTTTTTGTTTTTACCCCTAAATTAGGTTGACTCTATAATTGTATTTTTAAGATACATAATCACTATTATTACAACATTATAACACTAGGTTAGCATCACTTTTTCAATTAACACCTGCCATATCATATCTCATAAAGAGCAAAAAAAACGTAAGTAATACAATGTTCAATATTAGTTTTAATTTCCTATCTATTATTTTATCAATAATAGAGTATAACAGTTTTTAATCCAAGATGATTAAAACATAATTTTCCCTAAACGCAGCATTTAAAGGAAATAAGCTATATATAATAAATAAAAGAATAAATAACAAGATTGCGCACTTATCAATAATTATACATCCAAACAACAGCCAAACACACGTACGTACAAAAAGAACAAACACATCATAAACATTTTACTATTTGAAGCAAACAAGCATACTATACAATACATTTTGAGATGTAATAATCCTATTTAATAGCATTATTTATATTTTATTTTAAATTTTATTTCATTTTGTTTTGTAGTTTAAAATATTATGCAGTAATTTGCGTACGTAATCAAAGGCCAATGATTCAGACACGGACGTATTAGTTATTATTTTAAAATGAAAAAGACTTATGAGATTCCACATTAAAACAAAACTTTTAGGATTAACATTAGGCCTATGCGTAATGGTGCCAACATTGGCACAAGAAAAGAAAACATCAATTAATATAGGTGTTTTGGCTCATGCATATTTATATGCGCAACAAAATGACTTCGGAAGCAACACACTTTCAAGTGAATCTAAGGAATGGGGAATGGGAGCTAATCTTTATCGTGCTCGATTGATGTTTGATGTACAGCTAGGAGCTAGAGACCATATTTTTGCTGAAACTGAAATTACCGCCGGCATTGGACCAGATCCAAACAAAGCTGCAAGTATTAAGGTATTAGATATGCAATATGATCACAAGTTCTTCGATTGGCTAACTGTTTCAGCAGGTAAAATGTTGGTTTCATACAATCGTAATGGATTGCAAACTGCATCTACTTTGATGGCCAACGACTTTAGTTATTTTCAATATCCTTATAATATGAACCAAGAGTCTCCGCTACAAAATGACTGCGGGCGAGATGTCGGGGTTAATCTATCGGGAGGTTTTTTGGGTGATAAGCTTAAGTATCGCGCTGGTGTATTTGATGGCCGTCGCACTTTTGAAAACACCAAGAAAAAACCATTTAGGGTAACGGGTCGTGTAGAATACAACTTGAGAGATATTGATCCTTACTCAGGAACTACCCTTGGCGAATATAACGTGTTTACATTTGGTGGTGGTATAGATAATCAAGGCTCATATATTGGTACGGGAGCGGATATGTATATTGACCAACCTTTAGGCAAATGTGGCTCTATCACTGCCAATGTAGCCTATTCATATCTGACTGGTGGCAGCAAAAATCACAAGTATTCTTTTGCTGAATTAATACCCGATCAGAATGTATATTTTGCTGAACTAGGATATTACTTCCGAGATGTAAAACTACAACCTTGGGTAAAATTTGAAAGACAAGACACTCATGACAAGCTAACCACAACCAATGTTTGGGGTGGTGGTTTAAACTACTTTTTCAATGGATATAAGGCAAATGTTCGCTTATCTTATATTGCAATGAACAAAAACCTGTTAACAGAAACAGGTGAAAGAAAGAATAAAACTTTCGGTCAGATATGGCTACAAGTTCAACTATGTTATTTCTAAACAAAGATTACAGGATAGATTATTACAACTTTAAATGATTTCGATTATGGGAAAATTAGTTTTAAAATCAGTATGTATGGCAGCTTTAGGCGCCATGTTGTTGACATTCAACAGCAGTTGCTCATCAAAGAAAAGTACAGAAACAGCTTCTGCTACTACATCTAACGACAGTATTGTAGAAATTGGAATTCTTCACTCATTAAGTGGCACAATGGCCATCTCAGAGGTTTCTTTAAGAGATGTATTATTGATGGGAATCGATGAGATCAATGCATCTGGCGGAGTACTTGGCAAGAAAGTTGTTGCCAAAGTGGTTGATCCTGCATCTGACTGGGATTTATTTGCTGAAAAAGCAAAAGAGTTACTCGGTAAAGATAAAGTGAAGGCAGTATTCGGTTGCTGGACATCAGTCTCTCGCAAATCAGTTCTACCTGTTTTCGAAGAATACAACGGACTTCTATTCTACCCTGTTCAATATGAAGGACAAGAGTGCTCACCAAATATTATTTATACTGGTGCTACTCCTAACCAACAATTGATTCCTGCTGCTGATTATCTAATGAGTGAAGAGGGCGGAGAATATAAGAAGTTCTATCTATTGGGAACTGATTATGTATTCCCACGTACTGCTAATACTATTTTAAAAAATTATCTATTGTCACAAGGTGTTCCTGCTGAAAACATAGTAGAAGAGTATACACCTTTTCATCATCAAGATTATCAAACAATCGTTTCTAAAATTAAGCGTTTCGCAATGGGTGGTAATGCATGTGTATTGAGCACAATAAATGGTGACAGCAATGTTCCTTTCTATAAAGAATTCGCTAATCAAGGATTAAATTCTTCTTCTTGTCCAATCATGGCATTTTCGGTAGCCGAGGATGAGTTGCGTGCAATGGATACAGAGTTTCTTATTGGCCACCTAGCTGCATGGAATTACTTCCAATCTGAAAAGTCGCCTGAGAATTATAAGTTCACTGAAAACTTTAAAAAATATTGTGCTAACAAGAAACTTCCTGGTGGAGTAGAACGTGTAACAGATGATCCTATCTGTTGGTCTTACACTGGATTGTATCTATGGAAAAAAGCGGTAGAACAAGCAGGTTCATTTGATATCGATAAAGTAATTCCTGCTCTAGCCGATTTAGAAATTGAGTCACCTACAGGTTTAGTAAAAATGCATAGTGACAATCATCACCTAGCCAAAGCGGCCGTTATTGGTGAGATTAGACCAGACGGACAGTTTGATGTAATTAGCCGCACTAATGCATTGATCATTCCCGAACCTTTTAATATGTATACAGACTAAAAAAATCCCTAACCTAAAATAGTATTATCATGCGATACAAAATACTTTGGGTTATAATCTGTTTTACAATCAGCAGTCCTTTCTTTGCACAAGTATCGTCGGTAGTTCAAGCAATCTCCGACATACTTGGTGAAGAAGCGGATAAAGCAACGCCTGCTTGGAGTTACTTAAGTAAAGTTGAGACAGATAGCATATTCCCATTTTTAGAAGCTGCCATCGAAGGTCGACTATATGTTTCGCACGATGGTCAAGCTATAACAGTTATAAATGAAGATGGTTATTATCTTTATCCTGAGTTTAAACAAATAAACGGCAAGATTGCAAAAGAGCAATTGAAAACAATTAAATTATCACGTAAAGAAAGAGTTCAATTTAACGAACTTATTCCTGTTATAAACATCAACAGCCATTCGGCAACTACTAGAGCTACAGCCTATCAACAAATAATAGACAAAAGAGAAGTAAAATGGTTGCCTTTGGTAAAAGAAGCTACTGCGAAGGAGAAAGATCCCATATTAATAACAACTGCACAAGAGACACTTTACACACTGGAACTTTTAGGGGGAGATGAGAAAGAACAATCGGCAGCAATAGATTATTTCTTAAATAATAAATCAACTAACACTCTTTTACTATTTCGCACTTATTTGGAGCGAGCAGACATAACTAAAACAAACAGCAATAGAGTAAAGAAGCAAGTTGCACAATGGGACTTAGCCGAGAGAAACAATCAAATATATCAAAATGTATTTAGTGGATTGAGTCTTGGTAGTATTTTAATATTAAGTTCTTTAGGGCTTTCCATCATCTATGGTTTAGCAGGTATTATCAATATGAGCCATGGAGAGTTCTTGATGATTGGCGCATATACCACCTATTGCATGCAGCAAATATTCGAGAAGTTTATACCTGCTTCATTATCCGATTGGTCGTTCTTTCTTTCACTCCCCATGTCATTTATTACAACAGCATTAATCGGGTTGATTGTAGAAAGACTTGTGATACGCCACTTATATAGCCGCCCACTAGAGAGTTTATTGGCAACGTGGGGTATTAGTCTTATACTTATACAAATTGCTAGAAGCATTTTTGGAGATTTGACGACTGTAAAATCACCCGCTATTCTATCTGGAGGATGGGAGATATCAGAAGGTATGATACTTCCATACAATCGCCTATTTATCATGGGGCTAACTATTGTTATCTTCCTGATCGTTTATTTCGTGTTTCAAAAGTCACGCTTAGGTATTAAGATACGATCTGTGACTCAAAACAGAAATATGAGTGCTTGCGTGGGTATTTCTACTCAAAAAACAGACATGATAACCTTCATGCTTGGTTCGGGACTTGCCGGTGTAGCCGGATGCGCTATTACACTAATTGGCAACGTGGTGCCGGATATGGGACAAACGTACGTAGTAGACTCATTCTTGGTTGTGGTAACCGGAGGAGTAGGCAAGCTGGCAGGTTGTGTAGTGTCCGGGCTAGGAATTGGAGTAATCTCTAAAGCATTCGAAGCTGGATTTGAAGCTGTATACGGCAAAGTATTGATACTATTTCTAATTATTGTCTTCTTGCAATATAGACCCAAAGGCTTGTTTGCAGATAAAGGACGCATTGGAGATGATTAATTATCTATCGGGAAAACATCAAAATAGAAACAATATGAAAAATGATAAATTAAACTATATACTTTTCTTATTAGTCTTTCTGGTTTTACTTCCGGTAGCTAATATAATAGGGTTGATAGACATCAACACCATGACATTATGGGGACGTTATTTTTGTTTTGCTATAGCGGCAATTGGCGTCGATCTTATTTGGGGTTACACAGGCATAATGACGATGTGTCAAGCTTTTTTCTTTTGCTTAGGCGCATACGGCATTGGAATGTATTTGACACTTTATAATCTTCCGGCCGGACAAGCAGTACCCGATTTCATGTCATGGAATCAAGTAACTTCCCTACCCTTATTTTGGAAGCCCTTCGAAACGTTTGGAGGTACTATTATCGCTTGTCTGATTATCGCAATTGGATTCGGATTCATTAGCTATTTCATTTTCCGTCGCCGCATCAAAGGTGTGTTTTTTGCCATCATCACTCAAGCTTTGGCATGGGCTATGTTTTTATTATTCTCGCGCAACGAAACCATGCTGGGTGGATCTAACGGATTGACAAATTTTCAATATATGCTGGGCATGGATTTGCGTTCAGATACAGTAAAGCTGGGTATATACATATTCACAGTTGTTATGCTAGGGGTAATATTTTATTTATCTCAAAAGCTAACTGAGTCTAAATTCGGGAAAGTGCTTGTAGGTATACGCGATAGTGAATCTCGCTTGCGTTTTACCGGTTATAAAGTAGTGCAGTATCAAACAGCTATCTTTATAATTGGAGCATTAATAGCCGTTGTGGCAGGCATGCTTTATCTTCCTCAAACAGGTATTGTAACACCAGGACGTATGAGTGTAAAAGCATCTATTGAAATGCTAATCTGGGTAGCATTAGGAGGTCGTGGCAACTTGAAAGGAGCAGTTGTAGGAGCATTAATTGTAAATGTAATGTATAGCATCTTTACTTCAATTATGCCTGAGGCTTGGCCATACATATTAGGTTTACTCTATGTTATCACTGTGTTATATCTCAAAAAAGGTATTTTGGGAATGGTTGCTATAATCATTGAAAAAATCAGAAACAAAAAATTATCATTCTCTAAATCATAAATTAATATGCTTAAAATACGAAATCTAACAGTGACATTTGGTGGTGTAGTAGCATTAAGCTTACACAAGTTCGATTTAGGAGACAATGAACTTCGGGTAATTATTGGCCCTAACGGAGCAGGGAAATCAACAATGATGGATGTGCTATGTGGGAAAACACTCCCCAATCAAGGAACAGCTCTTTTCAATGGAGAAGAGCTGATTGGAAGATCGGAGATTGATATCAACCGGATGGGGGTAGGCCGTAAATTTCAAAAGCCTACCGTATTCGATGGGCTTACCGTTTTTGACAATATGCTGATTGGCATAAAAGGGAATAAGAGTGTATTTGCATCTATGTTTTTTCATTTATCTGCTGATCATCGTGCAAAGATTTACCACGTTGCTGAGCAAGTTAATCTTATTAATGAAATGAATACAATGGCAGGAGCACTCTCTCATGGACAAAAACAATGGTTAGAAATTGCAATCGTACTACTTCAAGAGCCTGAGCTACTACTTATAGATGAACCAGCTGCCGGCATGTCAGACGCTGAAACGGAGAAAACAGGGGAGTTACTTATTAATCTTGGTAAAACAAAAAGCGTAATTGTGATAGAGCATGACATGCATTTTGTAGAACAAATAGCCAAAGAGAAGGTGACTGTACTAGTGCGAGGAACCATCTTAACTGAAGGTACTTTTCAAGAGGTTAAAAATGATAAGAATGTAATTGATTGCTATCTCGGAGCTCCCGACTCGGCACAGATGAAGAATATGAAACAAAGCTAACGTTTATGGATACAATACTAGAAACTAAAGACTTACAAGCTGCTTATGGACAAAGTACTATTTTGTGGGGTGTAGATTTACAGGTAGTCAAAAAACAAGTCACAACTATTATGGGGCGAAATGGTGTAGGCAAAACTACCTTGATGAGGACCATTATGGGACTACTAAAGGCTTCGGAAGGAGAGATAAAGCTGAATGATAAAGCCATTCAAACATTACCTACTCACAGAAGAGCCAAGAGTGGAATTGCTTACGTACCGCAAGGACGTGAAATCATTCCTAAGCTCACGGTTTATGAGAATATTCTAATAGGAACAGAGGCATTGCCCACTGGACCAAAAACTTTTGATGAAGAAGAAATCTATTCACTTTTCCCCATCCTTAAAACGTTTCGAAACAGAATGGGTGGAAATTTGAGTGGCGGACAACAGCAGCAACTTGCCATAGCACGTGCATTGGTTGGTAAACCTCAACTTCTCATTCTGGATGAACCAACAGAAGGTATTCAGCCATCTATCACCCTTGAAATAGCGGAGGTATTAAAACGTTTGATTGCAGAAAGAGACATGAGCATCCTCTTAGTTGAGCAAAAACTAGACTTTGCCAAAATACTCACTGATCATTATTACATTATGGATAGAGGCAAAGTTGTTAGAAACTTCGACAAAGACAATGCCGATTATGAAGAATTGAAATCTTACTTATCAGTATAAACTAAATAAAAATATAATTATGCGACTAACACCTAGAGATATAGAAAAATTAATGCTTCACACGGCTTGTGTTGTAGCGCAAAAAAGATATGCTAGAGGATTAATGCTTAATTACCCGGAAGCTATTGCGCTTATTTCGGGTCAATTGCTTGAGTTCATTCGTGATGGACACACTTTGGCCCAGTTAACAGAAATAGGGAAACAGATTCTAGGGACGGATGATGTGATGCCTGGAGTGGCTGAAATGATTGAGGAGGTGCAGGTAGAAGGAACATTAATTGATGGAACAAAGTTAGTTTCTGTTCACCACCCTATTTGCCAATCGGGTCTTGACTCTAAACTAGCTTTATATGCTTCGGGACTGACTAAGTCTGAAAGCACCATCATCACCAACAACTGTATGGATGTAATACCCGGCGAAGTGGAGATTATAGATAAACCCATCGAAATTAATGAACATCGCAATGCCATTACTCTTGAAGTAAAAAATACAGGTAGCCGCCCTATTCAGATTGGTTCACACTGCAATTTTGCCGAAACAAACAAAGCATTAAGTTTCGATCGCATCGCTACTATAGGTTATCGTTTAAATATTCCGGCAGGCACAGCTGTTCGTTTTGAGCCAGGTGAAAGCAAAACGGTAGAGCTAGTTGAAATTGCAGGAGAAAAGAAGGTTTATGGAGGTAACAGTCTTATTAACGGCTCATATAGTGGACGTGAGAAAGAAATTGAGACGACAATGAAAGAAAAAAGTTTTATTAAATAAAACATAAGGAGGATTAAGAATATGGCAACAATCGATAAACAATTATATGTAGACATGTATGGTTTAACTACAGGTGACAAGGTGACCTTAGGAGATACAGGCTTGAAAATAGCTGTTGAAAAAGACTATACTGTATATGGAGAAGAGTGCGTGTTTGGTGGTGGCAAGGTGATTCGCGATGGCATGGGCCAAGCATCAGGTTTTAAAGATGAAGAGGTGCTCGACCTAGTCATTACGAATGCGCTGGTCATAGATTACAAAGGTATTTACAAAGCCGATATTGGCATAAAAGATGGAAAGATAAAAGGTATAGGAAAGGCGGGTAATCCACATGTTCAACCGGGTGTTACTCCGGGACTAATTATAGGCACGATTACTGAAGTTATCTCAGGCGAAGGCCTTATTGCCACAGCTGGGGCTATCGACACGCATGTTCACTACATCAGTCCTCAACAAGCCGATGAGGCATTGGCCAACGGCACAACCACATTTATTGGTGGAGGAACCGGTCCGGCCACAGGTACGTATGCTACCACTTGTACGGTAGGATCTTTTTATCTTCGCAAAATGATGGAAGCTACTGACCAAATTCCTATCAACTTTGGTTTTTTAGGCAAAGGAAACTCTAGCAGCCCTGAGGCTCTTGAAGTGCAAATTAAAGCTGGGGCATGTGGCTTAAAACTGCATGAAGATTGGGGCACAACACCTGCGGCTATTGATACTTGTTTAAATATCGCCGACAAGCATGATGTGCAAATCTGTATTCACACCGACTCTATCAATGAATGTGGATATGTAGAAGACACTTTACAAGCTTTCGAAGGTCGTACCATCCATACCTATCATACTGAGGGAGCCGGTGGAGGCCATGCACCCGATATTATTAAAGCCTGCTCGCAAGCTAATATATTACCATCCTCTACTACCCCAACCAATCCATATAGCATCAACACTTTTGACGAGCATTTGGACATGTTGATGATTTGTCATCACTTAGATAAGAATAATCCTGAAGATGTTTCCTTTGCCAAGAGTCGCATTCGTCAGGGCACTATCGGAGCCGAAGACATTCTTCATGATATGGGAGCTATCTCTATTTTCACTTCCGATTCGCAAGCAATGGGACGTATCGGAGAAGTAATATGTAGAACATGGCAGATAGCATCGCAAATGAAAAAAGTTCGCGGTCCACTTCCCGAAGATGCAAATAGTGATTGCGATAACTACCGCGTGCGTCGTTATATATCAAAATACACCATCAACCCTGCATTGGCTCATGGGTTAGCACAAACAGTAGGCTCTATAGAGTCGAATAAGATGGCCGATATCGTATTGTGGAAACCTTGCTTTTTTGGCACAAAGCCCGAAACCATTATAAAAGGTGGCATGATAGCTTACGCTCAAATGGGCGACCCAAATGCATCTATCCCAACACCAGAGCCCTATTTCCCACGCCCTATGTTTGGTGCTATAGGAAAAGCAGCCGGTAGCAATGCTTGTGTCTTTGTTTCGGAAGCATCGCTAGACACAGTAGCAAATTATGGCCTAGAAAAGAAGGCAGTTGCCGTTCATGGTTGCCGTGTTGTATCAAAAGCCGATTTGAAACTTAATAATGCCATGCCAAATATTGAGGTTGATACTGAAACGTTTCAAGTAAAAGTAGATGGAGAAGAGTTGCATTGCACACCAGCAGACAAATTACCATTAGCACAATTATATAATCTGTTTTAATACCGTCTTTATTAAACCATAAGACTAAATTAGAAGCTCCCATCTGATGATTATGTATATTAGAAATATAAACACAGACACAAAGAGCTTTTATCGTCTTTACGTCAAATACTTGAAAGTAATAAAAAGCTTAGCAAGTATTTGACAACAAACGGCAAGTCGAAAGACAAGCCGCAGATTTAGTGTGTAGAGTTCCTTATATTTTTATAAGGAACTCTATTTTATTATCTTAAAAAGTTATTACTTTTGTACTAAAACATATTTTAATGTATAGCCCACGCAACTATCAGCACATATTAAAACAGTTTCAATGGAAATACGCTATCGCTTTGTTAGTTATAGCTTTACTATCATTGTTTTGTCAGTTACTTATCCAAAACTACCTAAATAATCAGTTCTCCGACTCACATCTTATCAATTATGCTGCCAAACTGCGTTCCGACTCGCAAACGCTTGTCAAATATGCTTTGCTGTTGAAAGATGGAAAAAACTATCGAACAGACGGAAAGGATTTTTCCAATACCTTTAAGCAATGGAATGCAACTCATAGAGCGCTCCGCTATGGAAATGATTTTCTAAATATTCCTCCTAATGGAGATAAAATGATTGATGAGTTATTCACTATCATTGATATGCCTTATCAAAATATGCTCGATGCAGGCACAGAGATTTGTACAATTCTAGAACACAAAAATGTACGTGATACTGCCAACATCGTTCCATGGGTGCAACAGCTTCTCAACAATGAAAAGAGCTATTTGCTAGGTATGGAGATGATTGTTTTTGAATATGACCTAACTTCAAAAGATAATATCAGTTATTTAAAAAGCTTGGAGTGGTGGTTGTTTGCCATCTTAATATTCTGTCTTTTGCTAGAAGCTTTCTTCATTTTTCTCCCACTCTACAAGCAGCTTCGTACTACGTTTGTCAATCTGATGGAGAGCAATCGTGCTTCTCACGAAATGGCAAGCAGACTGCAAAAAATACGCTCGGATGCCATCTTAACAGGTGAAACACGTGAGCGTAAACGTATCTCTTCTGAAATACACGATGGCATAGGACAGATGCTAACTGCATTGAAAATGCGTATCGAGATGCTAGAGGAACAAGACAAAATAGACGGTTCGATGCTCGTAGACATTCGCGAAATGACCACCACAATCGTTAAAGAAACACGTAGAGTTTGCTCCGAATTAATGCCTAATATATTAGATGATTTTGGATTAAAATCGGCCACTCGCGAGCTCTGCAAAATGGTAAAAGAGAATACTAAAATTGAAGTAGAGCTTAACGATGAAATAGAAGAAGGAGTATTGACCAAACAGCAGGATGTTGTAATTTACCGCATTTTACAAGAGGCAATAAACAATATAATGAAACATGCTCAAGCTACGCACATAGAGATAATAGCTGAGGCTGATGCCGAAAATATCTATATTGAAATAAAGGATAATGGCATCGGATTTAAAGTGAAGATAGATGAGATATATGATGGACAAAGTTCTGGAATACACGGATTAGGATTGCTCAATATGAAAGAGCGAACAGAAATGCTGGATGGCAAATTCAATATTACTTCTACACCCGGAAAAGGAACTACCATCTCTTTAAAAATACCATACCATATCAATTAAATAATACCTTGAAATATGATTAATCAACCCATTACTATTTTATTAGCCGACGATCACGAAATATTTCGTTTAGGTGTAAAGCAATTTATTGACAACGAAAAGGATATGCAAGTTATTGCTACAGCCGATAATGGAAAGGAAGCAGTTGAAAAAGCGATTGCATTAAAGCCGGATGTAGTGCTAATGGATATAGCTATGCCGGAAATGAATGGTTTGGAAGCTGCTGAAGAGTTATTGTCTAAAATGCCTACAGCAAAAATCTTGTTGATTAGTTTATACGATCTTGCTGATTACGTAAAACAATCTCTTCGCATTGGAGTATCTGGCTATGTACTTAAGGATGCACCAAACAAGGTATTTTTAAATGCCATAAGAACTGTAGCCGAAAGTAAATTCTTCTATTCGGGCAATCTAACGAATATACTTCTCAACGAATATAACGCTTTAAAGGCGAACACTGAAAATAAAACAGATGGGGCATCTATAGCTCAAAAACAAAGAAAACTCACTGAAAGAGAGATAGAGATTCTAGGTCAAATAGCAACAGGTGTATCAAATAAAGATTTAGCTTTAAAGTATGGTGTAAGCACTCGCACCATCGAAACCCATCGCTTAAACATCATGCGTAAAATGCAAGTCAATCATATTGAAGCGGCTATTGAGTTGGCTTTGAAGCAACAGATATTGTAGCGGAGAGGTATCAATGAGCTAAATTGACCCACCGAAAGAAAATACAGCGCGTAGTTGCTGATGTTGAGACAAAATGTTCACTTTATCTCAATATAAGCTATTAATTAGCATTTACAATATTCTTTCCAAAAGGTGTCAATGCTAGAGTAGCCATTTTCAATGTCTGCAAGCCAAATAGAATACCTATAATAGTAATCATCAGCTGTACGCTAGTGATTAAATACTCTATTGCCGTTAGCAAACCTTCTAAAATTAGCCACAATAAATTCATATATATATGTGTTTCATTGAGTAAAGACACAAAGCTAAATATCTTCATTACTTTTCTCTTTATACATTCAAAAAACATCATTATTAATTGTCTATTGAGTCATAGTTGCCTCATCCTACAAAAGTAAAATAGCATCATAGAGAGTCAACCCAATATAGGTGTAGTACTAAACTAGAGTCAACGGAATCTAGGAATTGTAAAATATAGAATCAACCTAATTTAGGGATAAAAATAAAAACAGTCAACCAATTCTACTAAAGGATAAGCTGCAGCAATCATTACCTCTAGCTCAGCATCACTGCTTTGCTTATAAAGTAAACCAACTCATTATATTTATCTTCTTCACTCTGTGATTCCTCCAAAACAGTATAGTATGTGTAACTAACAATTCTTATACGATTATGTGCTATTGCTAGTATGAGCCGAGTTTATGTCTTATCTTTGCAATCAATTCTTATGATAAAAAT
>CAMTOV010000046.1 GCA_947074235.1 uncultured Bacteroides sp.
GAGTCTAAACCATGACTGGGGAGATTAGTTTTATACTATTCTCGGATGCTTACAAAAAATGGTGTAGACTGTTATAGCAAAAACGGAGTATGCTGTTACAGTTTTGATGAATTTATTACCTTGATGGAATGAATCAATTCCGTCAAGCATATGGCTACTCAACCTCAAACTTCCCCATCACCATCTTATACTGATCCTGCGCAGTCAGACAAGTATCCATCAGAAATCCTTTAATCCCTGGCCACTGTTGTAACCCACGATAATAAAACATTTTCAGTTCATCGGTGATTATAAAAGGAACATGACCATTCGCTAGACACTCCCTAAACATAATCAAGCGTCCTACGCGACCATTTCCATCTTGAAAGGGATGGATAGCTTCGAAACGTTGGTGAAAGTCGAGAATATCCTCAAAGGATTTTTTCTTTTTGGAGTTGTATTCTTTAAGAAGAGCATTCATTTCACGATGGACTTCTTTTGGGGGAGTTGTATCTGTTCCCCCAACTTCATTAGGCAGACGTTTATAATCACCAACAGCAAACCAATCCTTGTTACTATCCGAGGTTCCAGACTTTAGGATGCTATGAAGTTCTTTGATGAATGATTCTGTAAGGGATTCTTCAGTTCTATCAATAATTAGGTCTATACACCGGAAGTGATTGGTGGTTTCAATGATGTCATCTACATTGATGCTCTCATTGGTTATGCCGATTGTGTTTGTTTCGAATATATAACGAGTTTGATCATGACTTAGACGACTACCTTCTATGTGATTTGAATTATAGGTTAAATCGATTTGTGTCTTATGATAGATACCACCTTTCAGTTTCATAGCTTTCTGCTCACGTAAGACAGCAAGTAGAGGCATGATAGGTTGGCTAGACTTCTTACGTGAAGGTTGTGCTGCATCCTCTGGTATATTCCATGTCTTACCAGTCAAGAATGCTCCCTTGATTTTACCTGTAGCGCAGTAGTTACGAGCGGTTCTTTCAGATACGCTGTACTTGGTTGCGTATTCATTGACTGAGATATATTTCATTATCGGCAAGTTTTTAATGGAATTATGTAGTCAAAGATAATGTATTTTGCCGATATCGGCAAGAAAAAGGATGTTTTGAAAAAAAACATTTATATCCATAAATTGGATTAATCGAATTAATACTTTAACATAAATAATTTATCACTAGTGTCCATTTAAAATAAGCTGAGTGTCAGCTGATTATTATATTGTTCTTTGCCTTCTTGATATTCTTTTTTACTAAAGAGCTCTTTTACAGGATTTTTATCTAACAGAGAGATTCCTAAAACTTGCAAAATTTCATAAGTTGTTCGTTCAATTCCTAAGTCATGACCAAGGATAGCAACAAGGCAATATGATGAGATCGCAGTATACACTTGGATTTTTATAGCATTTTCACTTGTTCCCCAAAATGATTTTATCTATAGATGTTGTTTTATCCATTTAAAGAATAACTCGACCTGCTACCTTTTCTTATAAAGCAGTGCAATTTGCTCCGGAGGCAATTCCATATTGTTTGTGATAAAAATAAATGTACGATTCATTTCCTTGTCATAAAATACCACTTTGCGAATGACATCCGGATAATCTTTGGCGGCATAATAGCCCAATAGTTTCCTGCTCTGGTCACTCATGACTCCATTGCTTTCATTAACTTTCGCAAAGACTGAACTTTTAAATTTCATGTTCTTCTTAGCACGAATCACAAAGAATGAAGACAAAATGTTTATAGTATAAAGCCTGGCGAAATCAACATATCCTCTATCGAAGATATAGTAAGCCTCTGCCTCATATGGAATAACATCCATAGCATTTACGTCATTTACCGTAGCATTAGTAATATGCACAAAAGCAGGTGTTTGTGTGGTTATATTATACAGCGTATGAAGTTTAATTCCGCCTTTTGCTTTACGAAATTTCGCCCACCAAAATACGTTCAAACATAAATAAATGGTGGAAGAGTCAAAAGCATAAACTTTGACTTTGATTTCAAAATCTTCGTTAGCGAGCTTATTTCTAGCTAAGTCAATTAGATGATATGCGAACTCTTCAAAGATTCTATAATCTCTATTTTCATTTGCCTTAGCAAGATTACTTCTGGTTACATTTTTACCGAATCCGAGGTGATAGCTTTTTTGAGAATGTGCATTTATTGCAACAATTAAATCTCGTAAGCTTTCTCTTGATGTTAGCTGAACAAAAATCATTGTTAATAACTGATTCCAACAAGTGAAATGCTTCACATATTTGTTGCCATCATACTTGTTGACTATTCGATCGAAAACACGTTGAGGTAAAAATCCCGTTATTTGAGCATATACGTATTTGCCTTTATTCATTATCCTGCTATTAATTCAGGACAAATCTATGATTTCAAATCGTCACGCTCAAAAGATGCTCGTAAGTAATAGAATGTCAATTATTTCAAAGAACTATTTTATATTTTCAGTGGACACTAGTGATAATATATAATCTTTAAATAGAATAAAATGATTATTATAACATCGAATAGTAAGAAATAAAAGTTGTCACCATTATCTAGACTTTTAGTGTGTAAATATGCTCGTTAATTATTTCATGCATTTTTATCTTGAATATATCAGTCGAGTAAAACTCAAAAAATCATAAGAAAAAAAATAGATAATTTCAATATTTACTATCTTTGTCTTAACACATCTTTATATCTTAATCATGAAGAATTTTATTATAATTTTGTTTTCATTTTTTTCTCTTATTATACCATTGAGCTCTCTTTATGCTGAAACCGTTGATTCTATGTTAATTAAGCTTGATGAATATCTTTTACATCAAAATGATTATGTACAGCAGAAGGAAAAACAAATAAATAAATGGAACTCATTATATGATAAATCCATTTCAGATGAGAAACGTTATGAGGCGAGCATTAATTTATTTAATGAATATAAATCTTTTAAATACGACTCGGCATACTATTATTCGCATCATGCACTCCAATTAGCTCAAAAACTTCAAAATAATGGTTATATTGTAGAATCTAATAATGCTATTGTGTTTTGCTTAATGTCTTCGGGTTTATTCAAAGAGGCATTCGATAGGATAAAATCAATAGATATAAACAATACTCCCTTGGCTCAACGTATAAGTTATTATTCGCTTTATAGTAGATTATATTATGATATCGCTGATTATAATCATGAAGCGCCATTTCAGCAAGAATATATTAAAAAAGGAAGTATATATACCGATTCTCTTATCTCTTTAATACCTGAAACTTCACTTAAATGGTTATATGCTGTTGGACAGCGACAAATGAAGGATTATCAATACGATGCTTGTGTTTTATCATTTAAAACTCTATTAAATAAGGAAGGGTTAGATTCAAGAACGGAAGCTATCATTTCTTCTAGTCTTGGATGGGTTTATTGGTTGCAAGGCAATAAAGATTTTGCTACAAATTATCTTATACGAGCTGCAATTTGCGATATACGATCGGCTACTAAAGAGACAACGGCATTACGAGTATTAGCTAGCCTTCTCTATGAAAGAGGTGATATAAACCGGGCTAATAATTATGTTCAGATAGCGCTTGACGATGCTAATTTTTATAATGCGCGTCATCGAAAAATAGAAATAGGTTCGATATTACCTATAATAGAGAAAGAACGTTTTGAAATAGTAAATAAGCAACGTAAAATGCTGATACTTGGAGTCGTTATATTTTCTTTTTTAATTTTTCTATTGCTAACTACTACTATTATTATTTATAGACAAATGAAGAAGATTAGATTAGCAAGACAAACAATTATGAATCATAACTTAGAACTACAATCTATTAATCACCAATTGTCTGAAGTAAATAAAATAAAAGATGAATATATTGGTTATTCGTTTTATTTGAATTCTGAATATCTTAATAAGATGGAATCTCTCTTTAAGATGATTAATCGCAAAATTAAAACTCAACAATATGAAGATTTACGCAACTCTTTTAAGGATTCAACTTTAAATAAAGAACGCGATAATATGTACGCTTCTTTTGATGAGACCTTTCTTAAACTTTTTCCTGGTTTTATCACTTCATATAATAAACTTTTTCCTCAAGATGAAGTTGCTCATTCCGATAATAATTCACTTACTCCCGAAATGCGTATTTTCGCTCTTATACGTTTAGGAATAAGTGAAAGCGAACGCATAGCAAAGTTCCTTAATTATTCTGTACATACTATCAATACTTATAAGACACGTGTGAAGAATAGATCTGTTATTTCAAACGATCTTTTTGAGTCGAAAATTATGGAGATTGTAGCTGTTAAGCATTAATGTAATTGAATATTTGCATTATACAATTCTTACTTCTTATTTTTTGTAAGTATAATATTATCAGCTATATACGATTTACTGTTATCTATTTCTAGTTATACTTCTTTAATGCTTTTCCTGAAATTTATAATTAGGTTCTAAATTTGCAATGCAAGTTTTAAGAACAATGTCTTAATGCTTGTCAATGCATTGTCTTTCTTGTTAACCTAATTATTAATTTTAAATCCAAATTTATGAAAGCATTAAAAAACGCTCATGCTTTTTGGTTATTTCCTCTATTTATTGCTACTATATTTTTTATATCATGCAATGATACAGATGATGGTAATTATATAAAACCAATTACTCTATATGAAAAAGTAAATGGCCATTGGCTATTAAACTCTATTAAACAAGTAGATGAAATCTCAGGTCAATCAATTAGTCTTACTGATCAATTTGATTTCTCATCATTAAATATTGAGCTTAATACTGATTCTGATGATAATCCACAAACTTATATAATACATGGTAATGCCCCGGCATTATTGCCGGTTTCTGGCTATTGGAGTATGGAGTATCCTTTCATTAATGCTGATGGATCTGCAAATAAAATTGTCTTCTATAATGATGCTAATCTAACAGCAAAATCTGCAGAACTAACGATAACAACTCTTCCAGGAAATAATAATATTCTTGAGTTTAAATTTACTCGTAAAACACAAGGTCAACCTTTTGTTTCCTATGTATATAATTTTATTTCACTCAATATTGATTAATGGAGAAACAAGTATATGAAGAACACTTTAATAACATTTTTAATAGCGATTGTTTCTTTAAATAGTTTCAATCTATATGCACAATCAGTAGAGTTGGGTGGTCCTTTGAAAACATGGACATTCCCACGGATATATTCTGTAGATGAAGATGTCACTTGGTATTTTGATATGACGGATAGTGGATTTTCTGAAGGGACAGAACTCTATATGTGGACATGGTCTCCTTCGGAACCTGATGCTGGTAATTGGGAAAATTCCTCTGATTTTGCGAAACTACAATATGTGGGAGATAATATTTATAAAACAAGAATCAATCCTCTAGATTATTATAGAAGGGCCAATGCTGGATTAACCACTTCTGATGTAGAAGGGAGTGCTGGCTTTTGGATGCGCTTAAAAACTAAAACTGGTGATTATCAAAGTGGAGTTTTTTCGATGTCGTGGAGTGTTGCAGAGTTAAATGATTTTAAAGATAATGATGAATCTGTTCAGGCTTATCCCGAAAAGTTTATAATGAATGAGCCACTAAGTCTCTTATTTAATATTGAGAATTTGATTTTTAATGGTGCAAAGGGTGGTCTTTTGAATGTTGATTTTGAATCTCTTCATTTTCATAGTGGACTTGACAATTGGTCGGTATTGCAAGAAGCACAGATGTGGCTTCCTGAAGTTGTAGAAAAAACAAAATTAAAACATCTCGGTGGGAATATTTATAGGATGGACCTAATTCCAATGGATTATTATGGTGTTGAAAATGATTATCAGGCAGATAATATTGCTTATTTATTAACAACTCACAATCCCGACTGGGTAGGCACAAGTGCTGATGCATTATTAAAGGCAGCAGCAGCTACCCCTTATCCTGATCCGGTATTCTCATACTTCCCTCAAAAGATATGTGTCTTAGATATTCTTACACTAATAAGACAATATAATGAAAAAACAGCAGGTACACTTATATATAAAATTTCTGCCGGCAATTTAGAATTTTCAGGAGAGATGGCTGGTAGCAGAGATAAGAAACAGGTGTCAATTAATTTGTTGGAAAAGATAACCAATAGTGATAACCTAACAAAAATATCATTGATTATTGAGAATAAAGATGGTATGAATGTAGTAAATGCCGATATCCCACTAATACCTTTATCGGAACTGGAATAATAACCTTAAAGAAATTAAATATGAAAAACAAAATTCCATCCACCCTTCATTTCTTATTCATTTTATTAGTGATATTAGGAGTGTCGCAATATGCAATGGCTCAAGACTATATGGCCACAGGAAAAATAGTTGATAAAAATAAAGAACCAATGATTGGTGCCAATATACGTGTACAAGGTACTAATGCTGGAACAGTAACCGATATGAATGGAAATTTCAATTTGACTTGTTCTCCTAATAATGTTCTGGAAATTTCTTATATAGGGTATATCACACAGAAAGTGAATGCTTCTACTAATATGAAAATAATATTAGTAGAGAATGCCATGAACTTGCAAGAGGCGGTCATAGTAGGAGTTGGTTATGGTACGATGCGTAAATCAGATCTTACTGGTTCAATATCTTCGGTAAACGCTAAAGATATGAAACAAGGTGTTATAACAAGTGCCGAACAATTGCTACAAGGTAAAATTGCCGGTTTATCGGTGGTGCAAAGCTCAGGGGCTCCTGAAGCTGGAGCTTCTATAAGAATGCGTGGTGGTACATCATTGTCAGCCAGTAATGGACCTTTAATTGTTGTTGACGGAATACCAGGGGTTGATTTTAATTCTGTACAACCATCAGAGATAATATCAATCGATGTACTTAAAGATGCTTCTGCGGCGGCTATATATGGTTCGAGAGGGGCTAATGGTGTTATTATTGTTACTACCAATAGAGCTGTAAATGAAAGAGAAGAAAAAAGTTTTCAATATAATGGCTATGTTGGCATCAGCAATGTTTCGAAGCATATGGATTTATTATCTGCCAATCAATGGAGAGCTTATGTGCGTGAGAATAATATTTCTCAAGCATTAGACTATGGAGCAGACGTAGATTGGCAAAAAGAATTGGAAAGAACTGCTATATCTCAATCTCATAATGCATCATTTAGCAATTCTCGTAAGTCAAATGGTTTTCGGGGTTCATTTACTTATCAAAATAACCAAGGGATAATAAAAGATAATGATTTGCAGCGTTTATCAGGTGGACTTTATGGATATCAAACAGGTTGGAATAATATGTTTCGCATTGATGCCGGCTTGAATGCTAGTTTCGATAAATGGAATCCTATTGATAGTAGAATATTTGAACGTATGACCAATCTGAACCCTACTTTTCCTGTTAAAGACCAGAATGGTGAATTTGCTCAAATTGGAGGAACTAACACAGAAAATCCCGTAGAATTAAATACGAATCGTACAAATGATCAAAAGCGTCATCGATTTTTGGGATATGGGAAATTGGAGTTGGAGCCTATTAAAGGATTAAAAGGCATCGTTAATGGTTCATACGAATATCAATCAACTAATAGTGGACAGTATAAACCTACTTACGCAATGATGGAAGGAAAGTCGGAAAAAGGATGGGCTCAAAAAACAAATGCAGAATATACAAACCAACAGCTTGAGACTTATATAAGCTATGACGCAAAGTTTGCTTCATTACAAGTAATAAACATAATGGCTGGCTATTCTTATCTGAAGAATGTATATGAAGGATTTGGTGCTACTCGAAGTGGTTTCGATACGGATGCATTTTTGTATAATAATCTAGCGGCAGGCTCCGATTTTAGAGCTGGAGATGTGTATTCATATAAAGGTGAATCAATATTGATTTCAATTTTTGGAAGGGCTAACTATAGCTTGAAGGGACGATATATGCTTACAGCTACTATAAGAAGAGATGGATCATCTAGATTCGGAGCGAATCATAAATGGGGTACATTCCCCTCTGTTTCGGTTGCATGGCGTATTTCTGAGGAAAAGTTTATGAATTCTTTTTCTGGCTGGTTAAGCAACTTAAAACTTCGAGCAGGATATGGTGTAACCGGAAATCAATCGGGTATCGGTGAATATAAATCGTTAGCTGTGTTAAGTGCTGATGGAGCATCTTATTATGATGCTTCAACTGATACATGGAAAAAATCTTATGTGCAAGCACAAAATGTTAATCCAAATCTAAAATGGGAATCAACAGCTCAAACAAATATTGGTATAGATTTCGGTATAATCCATCGTATAAGCGGAAGTATAGAATTATACTATAAGAAAACGAGTGATCTTTTGTGGACATACCCTGTTCCACAGCCTCCATATCTTGTCGGTACAATGTTGGCGAATGTTGGTGATTTAGTAAATAAAGGCATAGAGGTAAGTTTAAATGGTACTATTATTCAGAAGAACGAATTATCATTGAGTGCAAATCTCAACTTCTCATATAATCATCAAAAAATAACCAAACTATCAAATGATACTTATCAGGCAGTTGGTTTACAAGCTGGCTCATTGCATGGCTTGCGAGGGATGTCCGGAATGTATTCACAAATTATAAAAGAAGGATATCCGGCAGGTGCATTTTATGGTCCTAAATGCTACGGCATAGATGAAAATGGTAAATATATAATTAATACTGACGAAAATGGTAATCCGATTGATGAATATCTCGGAAGTGCCCAACCTAAGTTTAATGTTGGTGTCAGTTTAAATTTTAGCTATAAAAATTTCGATGTCAACTGTGCTGGTTATGGAATGTTTGGACAGAAGATTCTTAATGCTACACGTATGGCGATGTTTGATCCAAGTCGTATGCCTTCTCAAAATGTACCTGATGATTTTCTTAAAAGTGGAATAACTTCCGACCCTGTTTTCTCAAGCTATTTTGTGGAAAACGGTTCATTCTTCCGTTTGCAATCCGTTACATTAGGATATTCTTTCCCGGGTGTTAATTCTATTGGTCTCGAAAATGTTAGACTTTTTGTTACTGGAGAGAATCTATTAACTGCTACCAAATACAGTGGTGTAGATCCAGAGGTAAGTCTACCTGATAATGTCTTAGATGGACCAGGCATCGATCGTTTCAATAACTATCCCAGACCTAGAACATTTCTCTTGGGATTAAATATATCATTCTAATTAATATCAAATAATATTATTATGAAGAAGAAAATTATATCAACATTATTACTATCAACAATAATAGCAGTTGGATGCACCGATCTTAATGAGAAATTGTATGATAAAGTATCAATGGATGAGTATGGGCAAACATCAAATGAAGTACAGACAATAGTTGCAGGTGCTTATGCTACATTACGTGGCTATGGTTCAGATACTTCCGAAGGCAATGGAGTTAATTGTTATCCTACATGTGAATATGTATATTTCCTAGAAGCTTGTGCGTCTGATGAGGCATGTATACCTACACGTGGCACCGACTGGTATGATGGAGGACGTTATCAGCAAGCTCAATTTCATACATGGGATGCACAAAATCAAATGATTCTTAGTTCATGGAGATACTCTTTTATAGGAATATCTAAAATTAATGCCATTATTTACCAAGTAGAGCAATCTGGACTTGCTGATATTGCCAAGGCAAAGGTTAATGCAGAATTGAGAGGCTTAAGAGCTTATTATTATTTACAATTGCTTGATAGATTTGGTGATGTACCTTTAACTACGGATTTTAATGACACCTCATTGCCAAGTAAATCATCCAGACAAGATGTGTTTAACTTTGTAGAGAATGAACTAAATGAAATCATTGAACTATTACCTTCAGATATACAATATGCTCGCTTTACACAAAATGTGGCTTATTCTCTTCTCGGCAGACTTTATTTGAATGCTGAAGTTTATTCAGGAATACCGCGTTGGCAAGATTGTCTTAATGTTTGCGAAAAGGTGAATGGATACTCTTTGACTAGCGATTACTTTGAGAGTTTTAAGATAACAAATGAAAATTCTAAAGAGATTATACTTGCCATACCTTACGATCACAAGCAGGGCACAGTAGGTAATTATCTTGCGTCAATGACTTTCCATTATAATCAGAAGAAAGCTTTTACAGCTGATGAATCTTACCCGTGGTGTGGCAATGGGATTTGTGCTCAACCTGGCTTATATTCATCCTTTGATGAGATTGACGTAAGACGCAATTCGCTTATGGTAGGACAACAGAAAAGTGCTAAAGATGGTTCTGATGTGTTGATGGATGATGGTGAACCTCTAAACTATACAGAGGAAATAGGTAATTATATAAAAGCGAAACAAAATGAGGGTGCTCGTCTTAATAAATATGAATGGGGTGCAACCGATATATGGGAACGAGATAATGATTGGGTGTTAATAAGATATGCTGAAATTTTAATGATGAAGGCAGAAGCAAATTATCGTTTAGGCTTTACTGCTACTGCTTTACCATTTATTAATCAAATTCGTCTTCGTGCAGGTTTATCTGAATTGAGCAATTTGACTGAAATAGACCTTGACAAAGAATGGCGACATGAATTTGTGTTTGAAGGCTTACGTCGTACTACAAATATTCGCTTTGGAACTTTCTTTGAACCATGGTGGAATAAAGACGAGACTCCACGTTATCGTTCAGTTTATCCAATTCCTCAAGAAGAACTTGCGAAGAACCCTAATTTAGAACAGAATCCTAATTATAATTAATAATCTAGATGTATTGCCATATGACAAAAATCACCTCTATAATTGTGCTATTAGCAGCTCTCCTCTTGTGGGGAGCTTGCGATAGCAATAATGAAATGACAGAAGAGAAAGAGATAACAACCATCGTTTTACCTCCTCAAGAAGTTACTAAATCCAATCAAATGAAGGTTTATGCTCATTATATGCCTTGGTTTGAAACACCTTCTACAAATAATGGCAAATGGGGGCAACATTGGACTATGGCAAATTGCAATCCTGATAGAAAAGATGCGACCGGTAAAAGTGAAATCGCATCTCATTATTATCCTCTTATTGGGCCATATGCATCAAGTGATGCGACAGTCCTAGATTATCACGCTTTGCTAATGAAATATTCCGGCATTGACGGTGTGATGATAGACTGGTATGGTTTACAAGATAAATATGATTATTCATTGAATAAGAGAAATACAGAAGCGCTTGTCGAAGCTATGGACAGAGCTGGACTTGAGTATGCTATAGTTTATGAAGATGCTACCTTAAATGATCTAGATAATGAAATGAAAATAAGTCAAGCACGCATTGATATGCTTTATTTGCAAAGAAATTTCTTCAATAGGGATAATTATATAAAAACTGATGATAAACCTCTTTTGATGATCTTTGGTCCTCAACAGATATTGAATCCCAAAGATTGGACTGCTGTATTCAATGTAATGAGTGCTAAACCGGCTTTTGTTGTTTTAAATGGATTTACAAGCAAAGCTAATGATGCTAATAATAAAAATTCATCTGGCGAATTTTTATGGGTTAATTCAAATCCGGATTATAGTAATATTCAAAACTATGGAATCTATATTGGAGGTGCAATGCCTGGCTTTTATGATTATTATAAAGAGGGCAATTGGGGCGATGGATATACTACCTATAATGCTGAGAATGGAGCTCTCTTTAAAAGACAACTAAAGGCTGCGATGGATGCTAATTTGAAATATCTACAAATAAGTACATGGAATGATTTTGGTGAAGGTACCAATATTGAACCAGCTCAAGAATATGGTTATCAATATCTCAATATAATGCAAGATTTTACTGGCGTTTCATATAAAGAGAATATATTAAAAGAGATATATAGGTGGTATGAGTTAAAAGTCAAATATAATAATAATGACAAAATATCTAAATATCTGACTCAAGCTTATTACTACTTTATATCATTACAACCAGAAAGTGCGATAAATACAATGAATGAAATAACATTTTAAAATATCACAACATGAATAAACTATTGACAATGGCATGTGTTCTTTTCACCTTTTTGTTTACATCATGCATAGCATCTGAGAAACATTATACACTCACATCTCCCAATGATAATTTAATCCTTGAAACAGGAATAATTGATGGAAGGCCTTATTATTCTATAAAAAGGGGGAATGAAAAAATAATAGATACTTCATTCTTAGGATTTACTTTTGCTGATGGTGCTTTTAATAATAATTTTCGTGTAACTGGAACAAATTTATCTTCATTTGATGAAACATGGATTCAACCATGGGGTGAAGATATTGAAGTGAGAAATAATTATAATGAATTAATTCTCAACCTTCAAGAGCTAAATGGAAAGAAACGCAAGATGTCTATTATATTCCGTTTATTTAATGATGGTGCAGGGTTTCGCTATGTCTTCCCAGAGCAAAAAGAACTGTCTGATTTTGTAATTATGGACGAGGAAACAGAATATAATTTGCCATTTGATGCACAAGCATGGACTATTCCAACTAATGGTACTAAATATTACGAAGCTCTTTATACAAAATCGTCAATGAGTGCTAAAGATACAGTTTGCACTCCGGTAACGCTTGAGGTTAATGATTCTCTCTTCATTACTTTACACGAGGCAAATCTTACCGATTATGCCGGATTAAATTTGAGGGTCAAAAGTCATGATCATTCTTTAGAGAGTAATGTAAAACTGATAACCTCTCTTACCCCTTGGTCTACTGGAGAGAAAGTGTTCGCGGCTGCGCCATTTGCTTCTCCTTGGCGAACTATTATTATTGCTGATAAACCAGGCGATTTATTGTTATCGCGTCTTATGCTCAATTTGAATGATCCTTGTGTTATTGAAGATACTTCATGGATTACTCCAGGAAGATATATCGGAATATGGTGGGGAATGCATATGGAAAAATATACATGGCATCAAGGTGAAAAGCACGGGGCTACTACAGAGAATACTAAGCGTTATATTGATTTTGCGGCTAAACATGGATTTAATGGTGTATTGGTAGAAGGTTGGAATTTAGGTTGGGAAGGTGATTGGACTGCCAAAGGCAATGAGTTTAGCTTTACTCATAGTTACCCTGATTACGATATGTATTACTTGGCAGATTATGCAAAGCAGAAAGGCGTAAGGCTAATTGGTCATCATGAAACGGGTGGCTCTGCTTTAAATTACGAACAGCAATTAGATAGCGCTTTTGCCTTATGTAATGAATTGGATATTCAAGCTGTAAAAACTGGATACGTCAATCCTATGCTTGATCATAAAGAACTACAACATAGCCAATACGGCATTCGTCATTATCGTAAAGTTGTTGAAACTGCTGCAAAATACAAGATAATGATAGACAATCATGAGCCAGCTATGCCATCAGGTTTACAACGAACATATCCTAACTTGATGACACAAGAAGGTGTAAGAGGACAAGAATATAATGCTTGGTGTCCAGATGGAGGAAATCCTCCATCGCATACTTGCATTATTCCTTTTACTAGAGGTTTGGCTGGACCAATGGATTTTACGCCGGGTATATTTAATTTTTCAAATACAGCTTATCCTGGAACACGTCCACAGACAACTCTTGCCAAACAGTTGGCTCTATCTGTTATTCTTTTTAGCCCTTTGCAAATGGCTGCCGATATGATTGAAAACTATGAAAATCAATCTGCTTTTTCTTTCATAACTTCATGCCCTACAACTTGGTCTAAAACAATAGTGCCACATGCTAAAATTGGAGAATATATTGCCATAGCTCGTAAAAGTCGCTATAGTGATGACTGGTTTATTGGAAGCATTACAGCTGATGAGGCTAGAACAATGGAGCTGCAACTTGATTTTCTTGATGAAAATTGTAGTTATAAAGCAACGATATATGCCGATGGTAAAGATGCTGATTATAAAAATAACCCTTATTCTATTAATATAGAAACTATAGAAGTTAATGCAAATAATACATTAAATCTTTATTTAGCTCCTAGCGGTGGGGCAGCTATAAGTATTGAGAAAATGTAAAAAATGAATTGAATATTTAGGTTTATTACTAATAATAATTAAAGGTGAAGTTTAAATCATATAAGTCGTCAAGATTGTGAATTTTGGCATTGTTCATAATTCTGTCTAAACAATATTGGGGGCCGAGCTTTAGTCGAATGCTAAAGCTCGATTTGTTTTTAAAATAATATTAGTTAAATCTTTCTGCTCTCATACTCGATAGATGCCTATTAGTTATGATATATTTATTATCGGCAAGTTTTTAATGGAATTATGTAGTCAAAGATAATGTATTTTGCCGATATCGGCAAGAAATGAGATTTGTTAAATAGTGATTAATACATTTATGTCAATACATACCTCTGTAATAATTTAATTTTTCTTTATCTTTTTCAGCAATTCTTTTAATTCATTGGCATTTAGTGTTTCTAAAACCTTGTTAATCTCATTAAGATCAGTATTATCGCTGAGAAGTTTATTGTTATATTTAACTTGGGTATCATGGGGGAATATATCGATATAACGAGATGTTATGCGTTCATCATGTGAATGTCCCATACTGTCACTAATATAATTTATTGGTACACCTGCATGGGTGAGATTAGTTGCAAAAGAGTGTCTGCACCATGAGCTACTTGGTAGAATCTCCCAACCTATCTCTATAACTAATTTACGGACACGATCTTTTATATTGCTATTTTCTTGTGCTATCTGTTTTCTAATTTGAATTTCTTCGATCTCACCATTAGAAATTTGTGGAAAAACTAAAGCTCCTCGTTCTTCTGGTCCTGCAATTTCATTAAGGATGAATTTTAATGGTTCTATTATAGGTATGATAACCTCGCTAGCTTCCTCATTTCTGTCTTTTGTTTTATGTCTAACAAATTGGAAAGAACGCTTCCCACTTATATAATAGAAATCATTATAGCTCAATCTAGCTGCGTCAGATAAATTAAAACCATTACATAAGTATTGAGCCAAAAATAATCCTAATGATTGATGTACCTTATCCGAATAATCAGATTCCCAATGAGATGGATAGTTTTTATTCTCAAATATAGAGTATAGTTCTGTCATTTGAGAAACAGTCAAATATTCCTTTTTTCTATTACTACCTTGAGGGATTGTAATCAACCCTTTTTTATTGTTGCCAAACGGATACTCATTTTTATGAATATAACCTTTATTCAAACATTCATTCCATACAACTCGGCATGCACGTAGATATATTCCTATAGTTGTTTTTGATAACTTTGCACTTTCCATTACCTTTATCCATTTTTCAATCGTGTGCTTTGAAATATTAAAGCCTGAAATTTCACCTACAGATTTGAGAAATGACTTTTTTGCGCTAGCATAGCTTTCTGCCGTTCCATATGATTTTTCATTTATAACCATATCCCATACTGATAAAAAGGAAGTATAATCACTCTTTCCAGTCAAACTCGATGTGATAAGAGATAGATTTAGTTTAACTTTTTTATCTAAATCTTTCACAATTTGGACATATGATCTAAATGTTGCTTCCAAGTGATTCTTTATTTCAATGTTTGATAGCTTCCCGTCTTTAGCATTTGGTTTTCTTCCAGTATTTTTTGCACGGCAAATTGCATCAAACTCCTTCTCGCTATACATGTCACCTAAAGGGTAATAACTCCTTTTCCTATCTATTGTGAAGCGCAAAGAAAGGATATATTTTTCTTCGGCTTTTCTATGTCGTTTATCTAACACTAAACTAATAATGCAAGAGCCAACTTGCTCACTTATTAAACAGCTTCTAAAAGTATCTTTTTCACTCATGAATATATTATTTTACAGGCCTTACCTTGTTGAAAATGATAAGAACGGGAACACATCGGGAACACGTCGGGAACACAAAAGCGTTCTATTTTAAAGATTATCCTATTATCATATAAGATCACAAAGATAATAATATATTGATAATCAGCGTTATAAATGTTATATAAAAATCAATAAAAATCATATTTTTCTGATTCATAATCATGAGGTCCCCGGTTCAATCCCGGGTCCCGCTACATTGAAGATTTAGACTGTTGAGAGGCTTCCACTCTTGATGGTCTTTTTTCATTTTAGGACCTCG
>CAMTOV010000047.1 GCA_947074235.1 uncultured Bacteroides sp.
TTATCTAAAATTTATGCTTAGTATTGGCAATCCCTCAGGATTTCGGTATGATCCCTTTTGTGTTCCTTACTTGTTCCCGAGGTCCTAAAATGAAAAAAGACCATCAAGAGTGGAAGCCTCTCAACAGTCTAATTATCAATGCTTTACGCAAGTAGCGGGACCCGGGATTGAACCGGGGACCTCATGATTATGAATCATGCGCTCTAACCAGCTGAGCTATCCCGCCATCGTTTCTTGATTGCGGGTGCAAAGATAGAGTCTTTCTTTTAATCTCCAAAAATAATCATCACTTTTTTATCGTAATAAATATAAAATTCTAATGATAATTCTTTAATCGACACTCACAACAATAGTATAACAATCTTATTTTCAGCAAGAAAAAGATTAGAATACAAAGATTAGAAAATGATAAAAAAATTAGTAATAAAATATTCTAGAAGAAAAAGTTCAATTAATTATTTATTTTTCGTGTATTATTTGAAAAAAGTATTTATCTTGGCGCACACTAATTAAGGATAAACACTATGAAAAGAGAAAAAATACACATGGAGTATCTGCTGAACGGAGCCTCCAAAAACATTCTTTGGTCATCTATAAGCACTCCATCTGGACTAGAGAACTGGTTCGCAGATAAAGTATTCTCAAACGACAAAATTGTCGAGTTTCATTGGGGAAAAGTTGAAACTCGAATTGCAGAGATTACAGCAATACGCGCCTACTCTTACATTCGCTTCAAATGGCTTGACGATGAAAACACAAAAGACTACTTCGAGATTAAAATGAATCATAATGAATTAACCAGCGATTTCGTTCTTGAAATAACAGATTTTGCCGAATCAGACGAAGTGCAAGACATGGAGGAATTATGGGATTCACAAGTTAGCAAATTAAGAAGAACCTGTGGTTTTTAGTTAACTTTCAATTAAAAACTTTCCACACTACTTTTTTTATGCTAATTTTGCATCTTAAATCTTGCCAAAATAAGACTTTAAGATGCTACGCATAAAAAGATTAGATATATTCATTATAAAGAGTTTTTTAACCCTCTTCGCTGGAACCTTTCTCATATGCCTCTTCATATTTATGATGCAGTTCTTATGGAGGTTTGTCGACGATTTAGTTGGAAAAGGTTTGGAAATGACCGTAATGGGTCAATTTTTTTTCTACGCCGGATTAACTCTTGTTCCTGCTGCCCTTCCTTTAGCTATTCTATTAGCATCGTTAATAACATTTGGCAACTTTGGAGAAAGGTATGAATTGCTCGCAATGAAAGCTGCCGGCATCTCTTTGCTCCAAATCATGCGCCCTCTTGCCGTCTTAGTATGTATCTTATGTTGTATTTCATTCTATTTTCAGAATGTGATAGGCCCAATGGCACAAGAGAAACTAGGAACACTCCTTATTTCCGTTAAACAGAAATCACCCGAATTAGACATTCCCGAAGGCGCTTTCTATTCTGACATCCCTGGATATCAAATTAAAGTAGGAAAGAAAAATCGAAAAACAGGGATGTTATACGATGTATTAATATACAACTTAAAAGATGGTGCAGAAAATGCACATATCATCTACGCCGATTCTGGGAAAATGGAGATGACAGCAGATAAGCAACATTTAAACCTACACCTTTATTATGGCGAGCTTTTTGAGAACCTTAAAAGCCAAAATGTAAAAAGCCAGAATGTGCCTTATCGAAGAGAGTCATTTAGCGAAAAACGTTCCATTATTGAATTTGATTCTGATTTCAATATGGTTGATGCAAGTATAATGAGCAACCAAGCCACCACCAAAGATATGAAGTACCTTCAAACTTCAATAGACTCAATGGTTTTAATAGGCGATAGCATTGGTAGACAATATTTCAAAGAGGTGCGCACCAGCACTTACTCCATTCCTAATAAACTTACCAAGGAAGATTCATTAAAACTGGAAAAAGCTGGTGCTTCGCTTAATATTGATAGTGTATTTGAAGCTTCCACTCTGGCACAAAAACAGCGTGTAATAAATGCTGCTACCAGCAGAACTGAAAGCTTAAAGAGCGATTTTGGCTTCAAAAACTACACAATGGAAGGAAATGACTATCAGATACGACGTCACAAAATTGAGTGGCACAAAAAAATTACGATTTCACTTTCCTGTCTTTTATTCTTCTTTATTGGAGCACCTTTGGGTGGCATTATCCGCAAAGGAGGACTCGGCATGCCGGTTATCATATCAGTTTTAATGTTTATTATTTATTATGTAATAGACAATGCTGGATACAAAATGGCAAGAGATGGACATTGGATAGTTTGGACAGGTGTGTGGTTGAGCTCTGCAATATTAGCACCATTAGGAATATTCCTCACATATAAATCAAACAAAGACTCTGTGGTACTAAATGCTGATGCATATATCAACTTCTTTAAACGCATTGCAGGAATTCGTAGTGTTCGTCATTTATCTAGAAAAGAGGTAATCATTCACGACCCCAACTATGCTATTATACCAGAGAAGCTTGCACAGCTTACAGATATTTGCCAAAAATATATAAAAAGCAAAAAGCTCACCAAAGCTCCAAATTATTTCAAATTATGGTTTAGAACCAGCAGAGACAATCAAATTAAGCAAATCAATGAGCAATTAGAATCTCTCGTCGAAGAGTTATCTAATAGCCATTCTGCAACCATTGTCAACTTACTAAACAATTATCCTATCATCCCTATATATGCTCATTTGCGTCCTTTCAGACTTTATTGGCTTAATATAATCACAGCCATTATTCTACCTTTAGGACTATTCTTCTATATCCGTATTTGGATTTTTCGTTATCGATTATCTAAAGATATGGAGAGAATTATTAAAAACAATGAGCTTGTCGCTCACGTTATTAGTGAGGGAAAGAATTTATAAATCAAAAAGTTATATATTATATGGAACAAATTAAATTAGATACTATTGAGTCTGCAATCGAAGACTTCAAAAAAGGAGAATTCGTAATTGTTGTTGATGATGAAGATCGTGAGAATGAAGGTGATTTAATTATTGCTGCCGAACTTATCACACCCGAAAAGGTAAACTTTATGCTTAAACATGCTAGAGGTTTGCTTTGTGCTCCTATCACAGTATCTCGCTGCAAAGAGCTAGATTTACCACATCAAGTAAGTGATAATACGTCTATCTTGGGCACACCATTTACTGTGACTATCGACAAATTGGAAGGATGTTCTACTGGAGTTTCAGCTGCCGACCGTGCAGCTACGATACAAGCTTTAGCCGACCCAACTTCTACACCCGCTACCTTTGGTCGTCCTGGACATATCAACCCACTTTATGCACAAGAAAAAGGAGTATTGCGCAGAGCTGGTCATACAGAGGCCGCTATCGACATGGCTCGTTTAGCCGGTTTATATCCTGCAGGTGCATTGATGGAAATTATGAACGAAGATGGCACCATGGCTCGCCTTCCTGATTTGCACAAAATGGCCAAAGAGTTTAATTTAAAACTCATTTCTATCCACGACTTAATTGTTTATCGTTTAAAACAAGAATCTATTGTTGACAAAGGAGTAGAAGTGAACATGCCTACCGAGCATGGTGATTTCCGTTTAATTCCTTTCCGTCAAAAATCTAACGGACAAGAACATGTGGCCTTATTCAAAGGTGAATGGGATGCAGACGAACCAATTCTTGTGCGTGTACATTCATCATGTGCAACTGGAGACATTTTCGGATCAAGACGTTGCGATTGTGGTGAACAACTTCACAAGGCAATGGAAATGATTAATAAAGAAGGTAAAGGAGTTGTTGTTTACCTTAATCAAGAAGGACGTGGCATTGGATTGATGGATAAAATGCAAGCCTACAAATTGCAAGAAGACGGTATGGATACTGTAGATGCCAACGTTCACTTGGGCCATCTTGCCGATGAGCGCGATTATGGTGTTGGTGCACATATCTTGCGCGAATTAGGCGTGCATAAAATGCGTTTATTAACAAACAATCCTGTAAAGCGTGTAGGCCTTGAAGCCTTTGGGTTAGAGATTGTAGAAAATGTAGGTATTGAAACAGTACCCAACCCTTACAACGAGCGCTACTTAAAAACAAAGAAAGAGCGCATGGGTCACACCTTGCATTTCAATAAGTAATTTAGCACTTTGCTTCCACAAATCAATTATTATATTTATTTTTGTAACCAAATTTACTCAACAACCATAATATAGATACTAAATGAACCAATTATCAGACCGTTTGAACAGCTTGTCGCCATCTGCGACATTAGCCATGTCGCAAAAAAGTAATGAACTTAAAGCACAAGGCATTGATGTTATTAATTTGAGCGTAGGCGAACCAGATTTCAATACACCCGAGCACATCAAAGAAGCTGCTAAAAAAGCCATTGATGATAACTTTTCTCGTTACTCTCCGGTTCCTGGTTACCCAGGTTTACGCACAGCAATCGTTGAAAAACTAAAGAAAGAAAACGGTTTAGATTATACCGTTGCCGAAATTTCTTGTGCCAATGGAGCTAAGCAATCTGTTTGTAACGTTATTTTAGTATTGGTTAATCCAGGTGACGAAGTTATCGTTCCTGCTCCTTATTGGGTAAGTTACCCAGAGATGGTGAAACTAGCTGAAGGTACTCCGGTAATTGTATCGGCTGGTATCGAGCAAGATTTCAAGATTACTCCAGAGCAACTAGAAGCGGCTATCACTCCAAAGACTAAAGCTTTGATTCTTTGTTCACCATCCAACCCTACCGGTTCGGTATACAGCAAAGAGGAGCTAGCTGGTTTAGCTAAAGTTTTAGAGAAACACCCACAAGTAATTGTTATTGCTGACGAAATTTACGAACATATCAACTATGTAGGCAAGCACGAAAGCATTGCACAATTCCCAGCGATGAAAGAACGTACAGTGATTGTGAACGGTGTATCAAAAGCATATGCTATGACAGGATGGAGAATCGGATTTATTGCCGGACCAAAATGGATTGTTAGTGCAGTGAACGACCTACAAGGTCAATACACATCAGGTCCTTGCTCAGTTTCTCAAAAAGCAGCCGAAGCAGCATACCTTGGCACACAAGAACCAGTTGCTGAGATGCGTGAAGCATTTGCTCGTCGCCGCAATTTAATTGTAGAGCTGGCCAAAGAAGTACCGGGCTTTGAAGTGAATGTTCCTGAAGGAGCTTTCTATCTATTCCCAAAATGCGACTCTTACTTTGGCAAATCAAACGGAAGCCGCACTATTGCAGACTCTGATGATTTAGCATTATACTTATTGGAAGAAGCACACGTAGCATGTGTAGGTGGAGCATCATTCGGAGCACCCGATTGTATTCGCATGAGTTATGCTACCAGCGATGAAAACATTGTAAAAGCTATTACTCGTATCAAAGAAGCATTAGCTAAGTTGAAATAATCAGCAACTAGCTTTATTATATAAATCCCCGGATTCACTACTGAGTTCGGGGATTTTGTTTTATACTAAGATGTTTATTGGCTTTACCAGTTGATGAAACGCCTTATCATCACTTTGATCTTTCAATTCAATTCCCGTTTTAGCCAATCGGAAAGCATTTTCAATCAACCAAGCCATCTTGAAGGCAGCCTTTGCATGGCTCAATCCCTCTGGGCGAACATTAGATATACAATTCCGATCAGATTCCAATCTCCCTACACAAGGATTCCAAGTAATATAAACACCCAAACTGTCGGGCGAAGAAAGTCCGGGACGCTCACCAATTAAAATAGCAACCAGTTTTGCCTTAAGCAGCGCACCAATCTCATCCCCCAAAGCGACTCTCGACTGTTCGGCCAAAACAATTGGTGCAACCGACAAGCCCAAAACATTTAAATAAGGCAATAAATTACTTATCAGTGGAACAGCCTGCTTATGTACAGCCTTCGACGAAAGTCCATCACCTATCACAATAGCAATATCAACAGGAGTGCTATTCAATGCTCCCAATCGTTCACGACTCTCTTCACACAGTTTTCTACCCAAATCAGGACGTGTCAAGTAGGCCGATCTATTAGGTGCAGCACTCGACACATTCAAGCACTCCAAACCCATTTGATGAAGCTTCATGCTCACTGCCTCCCTATCAAAAGGAGTATGTATTGAGTCTTTAGCGCGAGCATGCGAAAGCGTAAAACGCAACACCTCATCCGTAGGCAAACTGGCCCCCGTACGCCCCAAGGCAATACGAGCATCGGTAAATTGGCGTAACTCCGACCAGCAGTCTTGTTCTAAAATATGATTATTTTCCGTAGAAAGAGAACTCATTATCCTCATAAGCACAAATTTTATCCAGCCTTATAATGAAGCAAAGGATGCGAAGGCTTAAACTCACACAAACGCCCCTTGCCATTTATAATTTTAATTTTTTCCAACCATTCTCCAAACTCAGGAGCATGTTTCAATCCGAAAAGTTCACGTATATAAAGCGCATCATGATAAGAGGTGCTTTGATAGTTAAGCATAATATCATCCGCCCCCGGCACCCCCATCATGTAGGTAAGACCACCTGCCACAAGCAGCGTCAACAATCCATCCATGTCGTCCTGATCGGCTTCAGCGTGATTGGTATAACAAACATCACATCCCAAAGGAACCCCCATCAACTTCCCACAAAAATGATCTTCCAAACCTGCACGAGTTATCTGCTTGCCATCATAAAGATATTCAGGCCCAATAAACCCAACCACCGTATTCACCAATAGCGGTTTAAACCTTCTAGCCACCCCGTAAGCACGAGCTTCACAAGTTTGCTGGTCCACATCATGATGAAAACCCGACGAAAGGGCACTGCCTTGTCCAGTTTCAAAATACATCACATTGTCTCCCACCGTGCCACGCCTTAAACTCAAAGCAGCCTGATAAGCCTCTTCGAGCATATTTAAGTTAACACCAAATCCGGCCATTGCCCCTTCTGTGCCAGCTATCGACTGAAAAACCAAATCCACAGGCACACCCTTATTTATCAATTCAATGGATGTGCTGACATGAGTCAACACGCATGACTGTGTAGGAATTTGATAACTCTGTATGATATCATCAAGCATATAGCTCAAATCTGTCAAAACAGGCATACTATCACTAGCCGGATTGATTCCAATCACTGCATCACCCGAACCATACATTAATCCATCAATTAAACTAGCAGCTATCCCTTTCAAATCATCGGTAGGATGATTGGGTTGCAGTCGCACACTAAAATGCCCGGGTAGCCCAATGGTATTTCTAAACTTAGTAACTACCCTGCACTTCTTAGCTGCCAATATTAAATCCTGATTACGCATCACCTTACTCACAGCCGCAGCCATTTCGGGCGTAATGCCCGGAGCCACATAAGCCAACATTTCAGATGTAGTATGATCGTTTAAAAGCCAATTTCTAAAATCACCCACCGTAAGATGACTGATAGGAGCAAAAGCTTCCGCATCGTGCGTATCAACAATCAAGCGCGTCACTTCATCCTTTTCATAAGGAATCAGCATCTCTTCGAGAAACGTTTTCAATGAAACATCTGCCAAAGCCATCTTTGCAGCCACACGCTCCTCCATGCTGTGTGCAGATATTCCGGCTAAGTCATCGCCCGAACGAGCAGGCGATGCCTTTGCCATCAATACCCTCAGATTCTCGAAATGATAGGTTCTATTATCTAGTATCGTTTTATACATTATTGGAATCTGTTTTATTTTGAAATATCTATTTCTTATTGTGCCATCGACACCTCTTTGATTCTTATTTTACTCAATGCGTAGTAGCCATAAGCCAAGCCCATCATTGCTAAGAAAACAAGGAAAATTGAAAAGTTGTAATAAATCATAGCGATTAAACATACTATCGCACATACCAATGAAATAATTGGGAACACGGGATAGAAAGGCGCTTTAAACGGACGAGCCAGTTCCGGTTCTGTTTTTCTCAATTTTATCAACGAAAGCATGGAGATGATATACATAACAATAGCACCGAATACCGCCAAAATCACAATATTTGCAGTAAGAGGTTGGTCGCCAAAAGTAATCCAGTTGTCAGAGAAGATAGCTAAAATACCAATCACACCACCTGCAATGATAGCCAAGTGTGGAGTACGGAATTTCTTGTTTACCTTTGATAAAGATGCTGGAAGATATCCTGCTCTTGCTACTGCAAATAGCTGGCGAGAATATCCCATAATGATACCATGGAAAGAAGCAATCAAACCAAACAAGCCCAAAAACACCAACATATGCAACCAGCCACTCTCCTCACCCACAATAGCTTTCATGGCTTGTGGCAAAGGGTCGTTGATATTCGACAATGTTTGCCAGTTGCCCACACCGCCTGCAAAAATCATCACGCCCAAGGCAAGTGCAACTAGCGTTAATATCCCCCAGATAAAAGCTTTAGGAATGGTTCGTTTAGGCTCTTTAGCCTCTTCAGCAGCCATAGAAGCCCCTTCAATAGCAAGAAAGAACCAGATAGCAAACGGAATGGCCGCAAATATCCCCGTCATAGTTTCGCCTGTAAACACATCGCTACCTGCCCAACCATTGGCTACAAAGTTGCTCATCTCAAATCCCGGAGCCACTACACCCATGAATACCAATAACTCAAAGATAGCCAAAAGCGTAACCACCAATTCAAAAGTAGCAGCCAAACTGATGCCTAATATGTTTAATGTCATAAACACTACATACGCACCTACAGCCACCCATTGCGGACTAAGTGAGGGAAATTGCACATTTAGATAAGCCCCTATAGCCAATGCGATGGCAGGAGGAGCAAAAATAAACTCAACCAAAGTGGCAAAGCCACCAAAAAAACCGCCTAGCGAACCAAATGCACGACGCGCATACTCAAACGGGCCACCCGCATGAGGAATAGAAGTAGAAAGTTCAGTAAAGCTAAAAATAAAAGTTAGATACATGATAGCAACAAAAGCCGTTGTTATCAAAAAACCCAAAGTACCTGCTGATGCCCATCCGTAACTCCAGCCAAAATATTCACCAGAGATAACCAATCCCACAGCTATCCCCCAAAGGTGAAAACTACCTAATGAGCGCTTTAAAGTAGTGCCCTTTTCAATCTTTTTACCCATAACATAAACTATTAAATTAATACCCTTTAAGGCAAAATTAAAGAATTATGTTATAAAACACAATACAAAAACAACATTATGTTATTGTTAAAAAGAATATTAAAACATTTTGCTTTAATTTAAACTAATTAAGTATCAAAATAAAACATACATCTTTATTTAAGTTACATTATGATACAAATACACCTATTTGGGCACATTTATTAAGTTAAAAACAAGCCATAGCAAGAAAATAAAGAATAGTAACTAGCCAAAAAAGGCTACCTCCTATCAGGAAGTAGCCTTTCTTATTTCTGAATCTTATTCGATTGTAGATTAAGCTGGGTGGATTGCTTCAGAAGGACAAACATCTGCACAAGTACCACAGTCTGTACAAAGATCTGGGTTGATTACATAGATATCACCTTCAGAGATAGCTTCTACTGGACACTCGTCAAGACAAGTTCCGCAAGCAATACAATCGTCATTAATTACGTAAGCCATTTTGTCAAAATTTAAATTATTAGTACTAATTCAGACAACAAAAATATATCTTTTCTCCAAAACTTAGATTTAATATCTTTGAAAAAGTTACAATTTGTAACCCTTCTAAATAAGAACAGATACAATAATTCCTTGTATCACCCGTTTTTATTGTGTGAAACGCTTTGTATATCTACTATTTATAGCTCTGTTTGCAGCCGCACAACTGTCAGCACAAACACGAAAAGTTCAAAACCGCCCATATATCGATCAGCGGCTTTGGCATTATGGTTTCTTGGTAGGTTTGCACGTGCAAGACTACAAAATTGTAAATAATGGCTTCATCACAGAAGATGGTGAAGCTTGGTTTGCCGATGTGCCCGAATACTCCCCAGGATTCTCTGTAGGAGTGTTAGGCGAGCTATACCTTAATAAATATATGGCACTTCGTTTCATCCCCACTCTATCCTTTGGCGACAAGCGAGTAGTGTGGCGCGAGCAAGAAACTGGCGAAACCCAGTCTCAGCAAGTTCGTTCTGCCTACGTAGGCGTTCCTATCGATGTGAAATTTGCTGCCGAGCGCTTCAATAACTACCGTCCTTATGTCATGCTAGGCATAGCCCCTACCATGGATTTAACAGTAAAGAAAGCACGACCACTACTTGTCAAACCGTTCGATTGCTTTATCGAAGTAGGTGTAGGTTGCGATATCTATCTTCCATACTTTAAACTCATCCCCGAGTTGAAGTTTTGCTTTGGATTGGCCAATATTCTCGATAAAAAGCGAACCGATTTAACCGATGCTTCGTTAATGAAATTTACCGAGTCTATAGATAAAGTGAAGTCACGCATGATTTCGCTTACCTTCTACTTTGAATAAACCCATCATGAGAAAAATAGATATCAACACTTGGAATCGGAAAGAGCACTATGAGTTCTTTTCGAAGATGAAGAGCCCGTTTGTGGGACTAACTGCCGAAGTAGATTGCACCATCGCCTATCAGCGAGCCAAAGAGATGAACGTATCTTTTTATGCCTATTATCTCTATAAATCAGTTCAAGCATCCAATCTTATCGAAGAGATGAAATATCGCATCATTAACGATGAGGTACATGTAGTAGACACGCTTAGTGCCGGTTCTACAGCCGCACGAACCGATGGCACATTCTCTTTTATTTATGTAGAGTATGCCGAAACCTTTGCCGAATTTTATCAATCGTTTCAAAAAGAGATAGAAGCTGTAAACAACTCTACCGGACTGCGGCTCAACGATGATGATGTTAAAATCAGCCATGTGCGCTACTCGGTGCTTCCGTGGATAAGCTTTACCGCCATTATGCATCCTACCAATTTCAACAGCAAAGATGCAGTGCCACGAATTGTGTTTGGTAAGTATCACGTGGTAGATAATAAAAAGATGATGCCCGTGTCGGTAGAGGTACATCATGGCATGATGGACGGATACCACATCGCACGTTATTTAGAAGAATTTCAGAAGCTACTCAATGAATAATATTCACATTCCCTGCCTACAGCCTTGCAACCCTGGGTTAGTAGCCTATATCTGTACCGAAATCATCCCTCGTTATGCCCATTTCGACAAAGCGCATCAAGAAGATCATGCTTGGAAAGTGATTGCCGGAAGTATAGAGCTTGCCCTTAAATATGAAATAGATGTTGACATGGCATTTACTATTGCCGCCTATCACGATACCGGACTTACGCTTGGCCGCGAGTTGCATCATATCCATTCGGGAGAAATCCTAAAAGCAGATAGCAATATCAACCATTGGTTTACAGCCGAGCAGATAGCGATCATGACAGAAGCCATAGAAGACCATCGCGCTTCCAACAAGCATGAGCCACGCTCCATCTATGGAAAAATAGTAGCCGAGGCCGATCGTATTATTGATAGCGATATCACCCTAAGACGCACTGTGCAATATGGACTAAAACATCTCGATAACACCGATGTAGAAGAGCATTATGTGCGATTCAAAAAACATCTAGTTGAGAAATATGGCGACTATGGATACTTAAAACTTTGGTTGAGCCTGCCAAGCAACGAAACTGAGCTTGCAAAAATTAGAGCATTAATAAAACAAGAAGATGCATTGAGAGCCAATTTCATGAAGATATACTCAGAAGAGACAAAGGAGTAGCTTGTTGCACATGTCCTTGCACGCAAATAATTAATCATCTATAGGAACAATATCAAAATCCAACGGTTATTATATTAATTGTATTATCGTTGTAAGTTTTTAGATATGATTATTTTAGGTGAAATACTAGCATTGTTCGCATCATTGATATGGACTGTATCGTCGCTTTCGGCAGAAGTTTCGAGCAAGCGAATTGGTTCGTTATCATTAAATATATTTTCTATCACGCTTGCTTTCATCTGTCTCAACATTACCCTGTTATGCTTCACCGGCCTACCCATTCCACAATATTTAAATGCCGAAGCTGTTTATTGGATTGTAGCATCTGGCATATTAGGTTATCTTTTTTGTAACTATTTTCTATTCTCCTCATACGCCCTTATCGGCTCTAGGTTTGGCCAATTATTTATGACCTTGACTATTCCAACCGCTGCATTTGCCGGATGGATATTGCTGGACGAACGACTTACCTTACAAGAATTCATAGGCATGGGAGTGACTTTCATCGGTATTTCTATTTCCATATTAAGCGGTGGTGGAAAGAAAAAAGATGGAGATGCCACAACGGAAAACAAGCATAAGATAGGTTTGAAACTTCCAATCAAAGGGATTGTATTTGCATTGATAGCCGCCGTAGCACAAGGTCTAGCGCTAGTTTTATGCAAAGTAGGCATGATTCATTATCACCACTCTGTGCCCGAACATCTAACCAAGATTGACAATTTCATTCCAATATCTGCAGCATATATTCGTGTGGGAGTAGGATTCTTAGGTTTTCTATTGATAATCTTATTCACCCGCAAATTTCAAATCATCAAGAAATCGATGCACGATAAGAAAGGATTCCTCACAGCCTTGTTGACAGGTACAGCAGGCCCATTTGTTGGTGCCACCTGTTCGTTGTTTGCTATGCGCTATGCCAAGGCAGGTATTGCTGCTACCCTACTCGAACTCACTCCTATTCTTATCATTCTCCCAGCAGCCCTAATATTCAAGCAAAAAGTTCGCTTCATCGAAATCATTGGCGCTATAATCAGCGTATTTGGTGTATCTCTATTCTTCATTAAGTTCTAAAAAATTAGCCAGTGCCAAATGGTTCATTATGCAGTGCATAATGCATAGTTTGCCACTGCATAATTGCTCATTAGATACTGCCTAATAAAGCAAGATGTAAACTGTTGAATTCTACAGATTAAGTGTTAACATTTAATCTGTAGAATGTGGAGGTTTATGAGGTTAAATGTAATAGTTATAAATCCATCTAATTATGACTGATTAATTGAATCAAACAAACTACAAAAAGAACAGTTCATTTACCATTATCATCAAAATAAATTTCATGATTTATTGCAACGCTAAAACTTATAATGTATCTTTGAAAATAGCAACCAAGCTTTATTACTAATGATTATGAAAGAAATTAGAGATATCGAACGATATAGAAGCAATTATTCGGATAAGAAACTATGGAATAAAGTGACTACAGTAGCTAAAAAGGCTGGGCTTAAGGTGACTTATGCCGTATTGCTATTGTATTATGTTGCTAAATCCCCCAACGTATCCATTACCGATAAAGCAAAAATATATGGAGCTCTAGGTTATTTCATTTTGCCTTTTGATTTCATACCAGACATTACTCCTATAGCTGGTTATACTGATGATTTAGCGGTGCTTATATGGGCACTCAATGCTGTATGGACTAACATAACACCAGAAATGAAATACAGAGCAAAGCAAACCTTACATAGATGGTTTGGTCACTTTAATGAAGCTTGTTTGGATAGCATTATTTAATTCTTCCTTATAATCATAATCAGCACTAAGCCATCCACCCACAAAAAACTAGTCACCCTTTCTACTTTTCTCTTTCAAAAGCACTAACTTTGCAACTTAATAAAATGTTATATTAAGTAAAGCCACTGCCATGCCATTAAATTTGCCCGATAGGTTGCCTGCCATAGAGTTGCTGAAAGAGGAAAATATATTTGTGATTGACAATTCGCGTGCCAAGCATCAGGATATTCGTCCGCTTAGGATTGTGATTCTGAACTTGATGCCGCTGAAAATCACTACCGAGACAGACTTGATTCGTCTGCTTTCTAACTCACCTCTACAGGTGGAACTCTCATTTATGAAAATCAAGAGTCATACATCTAAGAATACTCCAGTGGAACACATGAAGGAGTTTTATGTGGATTTTGATCAGGTGCGCAATGAGAAGTTCGACGGTATGATTATAACAGGAGCACCGGTAGAGCAGATGGACTTTGAGGAGGTGCACTACTGGGACGAGATTACGGAGATTTTTGACTGGACTCGCTCGCACGTGACTTCTACTTTTTATATCTGCTGGGCAGCACAAGCGGGATTGTATCACCACTATGGTGTGCCCAAATATCCGTTACCACAAAAGATGTTTGGTATCTTCGAGCATCGTGTATCCGATCCTTTAAATTCGATATTCAGAGGGTTTGATGATGCGTTTTATGTGCCTCATAGCCGCCACACAGAGGTGCGCAAAGAGGATATCTTGAAGGTGGCTGAGCTGACTTTGCTTTCTAATTCTCCTGAATCGGGAGTATATATGGCAATGGCTCGCGGCGGTCGTGAGTTTTTTGTAACAGGGCACTCGGAATACTCTCCTTATACGCTCGACACGGAGTATCGACGCGACTTGGAGAAAGGGCTTCCTATTGATATGCCGTGCAACTACTACGTAGACAATGACCCCGATAAAGGTCCTTTCGTGCGTTGGCGTGCTCATGCCAACTTGCTATTCTCTAACTGGCTCAACTATTTCGTTTACCAGGAAACTCCTTACAATATCAACGATATTAAATGATGAAACAAAGAAAGATAGAATTGCTGGCTCCGGCCAAGAATGTGGAGTGTGGCATCGAGGCTATCAACCACGGTGCGGATGCGGTTTATATTGGTGCGCCTCGTTTTAGTGCACGTGCTGCTGCGGGCAATTCGCTAGAGGATATCAAGGAATTGGTGGAGTATGCACATCTATATAATGTGCGTATCTATGTGGCTCTCAACACTATCTTGAAGGAAGAGGAGCTGGAAGAAACTGAGAAGTTGATTCATGAACTGTATCGCATTGGAGTGGATGCTCTGATTGTACAAGACATGGCTATCACCCAATTGAACTTGCCTCCTATCCCACTACATGCCAGCACGCAGACCGACAATCGTAGCGTAGAGAAGGTGAAGTTTTTGAGCGAAGCGGGTTTTACGCAGGTGGTGTTGGCTCGTGAGTTGTCGCTACAAGAGATTGCTCGCATCCACAAGGCTTGCCCCGACACAGCACTAGAGATATTTGTGCATGGTGCTTTGTGTGTGAGTTACAGCGGACAGTGCTATGTGAGCCAGGCTTGTTTTGGTCGTAGTGCCAACAGAGGCGAGTGCGCACAGTTTTGTCGCTTGCCATTCGACTTGGTAGATGCTGATGGCAAGACGATTGCGAAAGAGAAACACTTGCTTTCGCTGAAAGATATGAACCAAAGCGATGAACTTGAGGCATTGATTGATGCCGGAGCTACATCGCTCAAGATAGAGGGACGACTAAAAGATGTGACATATGTAAAGAACGTAACGGCTGCTTATCGTCAGAAGTTAGATGCTATCCTCAAGCGTCGCCCTGAGTATGTGAGAGCTTCATCGGGAAAGTCGAGCTTTGAGTTTACACCGCAGTTGGATAAGAGTTTCAGTCGTGGCTTTACCAATTACTATCTACACGGGCGTGATGACCGCCAAGAGGTGGCTTCGTTTGATACGCCTAAATCGCTGGGCGAAGAGATGGGGCGCATGAAGGAGATTCGTGGTAACTACATGGTAGTGGCCGGAGTGAAATCGTTCAACAACGGTGATGGTGTGTGCTACATCGATGAACAGGGTAAACTAAAAGGCTTCCGCATCAATCGGGTGGATGGCAACAAGATTTATCCGCAAGAGATGCCACGCATAGCACCTCGCACCACGCTTTATCGCAACTACGATCAAGAGTTTGAGAAGGCATTGTCTCGCAAATCGGCAGAGAGAAAGATTGGTGTAGCGATAGAGTTGGCCGAAAATAACTTTGGCTTTTCGTTGACTCTAACGGATGAGGATAAGAAGAGCGTGACTGTGACACTTGAATATGGCAAAGAGCCGGCTCGCACTCCACAAACGGAGAACTTGAAAAATCAGTTGGGCAAACTGGGCAACACACCTTTTGAGGCTACTTCTATCGAAATCAATTTGAAGGACAACTGGTTTATTCCTTCATCGATGCTGGCCGAACTACGCCGCAACGCAGT
>CAMTOV010000048.1 GCA_947074235.1 uncultured Bacteroides sp.
TGTCTTTATATCTAAAATAAAAATCTCATGATACGACAATGCGCTATCTTATTTGGCTGCCTTGCTTTGGGCGAACTAATCGTATTCTTAACGGGCTTCAAGCTACCTTCTAGCATTATTGGCATGCTATTGCTCACTTCATTATTAAAATTAGGTTGGATAAAACTTGAGTGGGTAAAAGGATTATCAGATTTTCTTGTTGCCAATCTAGGTTTCTTCTTTATCCCACCGGGTGTAGCTTTAATGCTTTACTTCGATATTATTAAAGCTGAGTTTTGGCCTATAATGGTTGCTACTTTAGTTAGTACAATACTAGTATTGGTTGTTACAGGTTGGGTTCATCAATTAATACGGAAGATAAAATGAGCTACCTAGAAAATGAATTCTTTTTATTGGCCCTAACTTTCGCCATATTCTTTTTTGCAAAACTGCTGCAAAAGAAAACGGGGATGGTGTTACTAAACCCCATATTGCTGACTATCGCTTTGCTGATTATCTTTCTGAAAGCAACCAACATCAGCTATGAAACTTACAATCAAGGTGGACATCTAATTGAATTTTGGTTGAAACCTGCTGTAGTTGCATTGGGGGTGCCTCTCTATTTACAATTAGAAACCATTAAGAAACAGCTGTTGCCAATCTTGCTTTCGCAACTAATAGGATGCATTGTAGGCATTGTGTCGGTAGTGTTGATAGCTAAGCTGATGGGAGCCTCTCAAGAGGTGATACTTTCATTGGCACCAAAGTCAGTAACTACACCTATTGCCATGGAGGTAACCAAAACCATTGGCGGAATTCCATCGCTTACGGCAGCAGTTGTAGTATGCGTAGGCTTGCTAGGTGCTGTATTAGGATTTAAAACTCTAAAAGTTATGAAAGTGAATAGCCCCATTGCACAAGGATTATCTTTGGGCACAGCCTCACATGCTGTAGGTACATCGGCAGCAATGGACATCAGCAGCAAATATGGTGCATATGCCAGTCTGGGGCTGACGCTAAACGGCATATTGACCGCATTACTCACTCCTTCTATATTAAGACTATTGGGTGTGATTTAACAATCCGCTCAGTTATTTGTTATAAAACAATGTTGAACTCATTAATATATATATGATAGATTTCAAAAACATTACGCTTCAAGATAAAGAAACAATTATGTCTTACACCATGAAGAGTGATAGACGCAATTGTGATTTATCCTTTTCTAATCTATGCAGTTGGCGTTTTATATATCATACTCAATTCGCTATTGTAGACGGTTTCCTACTCTTTCGCTTTTGGGTAGATACAGAAGTTGCTTACATGATGCCTATTGGAGAAGGCGATTTAAAAGCTGCAATCGAAATGCTGATAAATGATGCTCATAGTCAGAACAAGCACTTCTGTATGCTGGGAGTTAGCTCATTTATGAAGCAAGATTTAGAAAACATCATGCCCGATCGCTTCATCTTTACCGACGACCGCGACTATGCCGATTATATCTATCTACGCACCGATCTTAGTACATTGATAGGAAAGAAGTATCAGCCTAAGAGAAATCACATCAATAAGTTCAAGAATACATATCCCGATTATTCTTACTCTCCTATCACCCCCGACCGAATTAAAGAATGTCTAGAGCTAGAGGCCGAATGGTGTAGAGTGAACAATTGTGACCAAGAAGAAGGAACCGGCAATGAGCGAGAGGCACTTATCTACGCACTCAATCATTTTGAAGAATTAGGATTGACAGGTGGCATGCTGTATGCAAACAACAAAATTGTAGCATTCACTTTTGGCATGCCTATCAATCATGAGATGTTTGGTGTACATGTCGAAAAGGCAGATACAAACATTGACGGTGCATACGCTATGATAAATCAAGAATTTGCCAAACACATCCCCGAACAGTTTACGTATGTCAACCGTGAAGAAGACTTAGGAATTGAAGGGTTGCGAAGAGCGAAACTCTCCTATCAGCCAGTATTGATTCTAGAAAAATACATGGCTTGCCTCAAAGATCACCCCATGGATATGATAAAATGGTAAAACGAGCTTTATGAAAGAACAGGTTAGGAAGTTATGGGAGAATTGCTTCACCGATAGCAAAGAGTTTATCAACCTATACTTTGACATGCGTTATAAGGAGGTAGAAAACATCGCTATTATGATGGATGGCAAACCGGTGTCGGCTTTGCAGATGATTCCCTACCCCATGACTTTTTATGGCAAGTTATGGCAGACGGCTTACGTATCAGGAGCTTGTACGCACCCCGATTATAGAGCCAAGGGTGTGATGCGTCAACTGCTCAACAATGCTTATCATCAAATGTTGGCAGATGGTGTGCATCTTACCACGCTTATCCCTGCCGAACCGTGGCTGTTCGATTATTATCATTCAATGGGATATGCTTCTGTTTTTGGATATACAGCACAGGAGGCTCAAGCAGCAGATATCCATCCATCGGAGAAGTTAACAATAAAACTCATCCAAGACTTTGATGCCGAGGTTTATCAGTATTTTGATGCTCACCAACGACTACGCAATTGTGCCCTACTCCATACGCAAGAGGACTTTAAAGTGATTTGTGCTGATTTGTCATTGGCGCAGAGTGGAGTATTTGTGATTTACCAAGATGATACCATCGTGGGATTGTCAATTGCTTACGACAGGGCTGAGTTTATTGAAATAAATGAACTAATGGCCGATAAGCTGGAGTATGAGCAGGCACTTTATGCAGCCATACAAGATAAGTTTGAAGGAAAGAAGCTTATTCGCTATACCAGAGCAAACAATCACAACTATTCTCCACTAGGCATGGCACGCATCATCAATGCTCCGCAAGTGCTACAAGACTATGCCCATGCATTCCCCGACAAAGAGATGCGTATACACCTTATAGATAATCAGATAGAGAGTAACAACCACTGCTATCACCTACTAGGCGGAAAGAGCCTCATCGTAGAGAATCCAAAAGAGACAGAATATGCTACAATGGATATAAGTACCCTCTGCAAGGAGCTCTTTACTCCTTTACATCCCTATATGAACTTAATGCTCAATTGATTTCAAGCAAATAAACCAAATTCAATAATGCACTGCCTAAGGTTTATTAAGGCAGTGCGAAAAATGCAATAAGGCACTGGTTAATGCAATCTTAGCCAGTGGCAAAAAAAAGAGTCCAAACAAGTATTATCCTGTTTAGACTCTTTATAAGATCTATATATCTCTTCTCTCTTAGATATTCTTTACTTTAATCAAGTATTCAGCAATTTGCACAGCGTTCAATGCAGCGCCCTTCTTGATTTGATCGCTTACCGACCAGAATGTCAAACCACATTCGTTAGTCAAGTCTTTGCGGATACGACCTACATATACTGGGTCTTCACCTGCAAGAAACAATGGCATTGGATAATCTTTCTCAGCCGGAGTATCTTTCAAGATAACGCCATCTGCTTTAGCAAAAGCTTCGCGAGCCTCTTCTACCGATACAGGGCGTTCAGTTTCAATCCAAATGCTTTCAGAGTGAGCGCGAAGAGCAGGAACACGTACACAAGTAGCACTTACTTTAACGTCAGAGTGCATAATCTTGCGAGTTTCATGATACATCTTCATCTCCTCTTTTGTATAGTCGTTTTCAGTGAACACGTCTACTTGAGGAATTAAGTTGAATGCCAATTGATAAGCAAACTTCTCAACAGTTACAGGTTCGTTTGCCAATACTTGACGATATTGTTCGTAAAGTTCGTCCATTGCAGCAGCACCTGCACCACTTGCAGCTTGATAAGTAGCTACATGCACGGTTTTTATATGCGAAAGTTGCTCGATTGCCTTCAATGCTACCACCATTTGAATGGTTGTACAGTTGGGATTGGCAATAACACCACGTGGACGATCTAATGCATCTTCAGCGTTTACTTCGGGCACTACCAATGGCACATCATTGTCCATACGGAATGCGCTAGAGTTATCAATCATTACCGCACCATATTTAGTGATGGTTTGTTCAAACTCCTTAGATGTACCTGCACCGGCTGATGTAAATGCAATATCCACTCCCTTGAAGTCATCGTTGTGTTGCAAAAGTTTAACCTCGATTTCTTTACCGCGGAACGTGTACTTAGTACCTGCACTACGTTTAGAACCGAACAATACTAATTCGTCCATCGGGAAATTTCTTTCATCGAGCACACGTAGGAATTCCTGTCCTACAGCTCCGCTTACGCCAACAATAGCTACTTTCATCTTTTTACTCTTTTGTTTAGTGAATAATTGTTTGTCTTACTATTTATCCGAAATGTGAATAATTGGCTGCAAAATTAATACATTTTACCAGTATATTGATAAGTTTTTTGTTATTTTGCACTGAAAACCGAAAACTTAGAGATAATGACGCAGTGGTTTGATTATAGCATAAACTTACCTATTACAGATCCTACGTGGATATTCTTTCTCGTTATGATCATCATTTTGTTTGCTCCTATGATATTGGGCAGACTGCACATCCCTCATATCATCGGAATGATTTTGGCCGGTGTGGCTATTGGTGAGCATGGTTTCAATATCCTAGAGCGTGATAGTAGCTTCGAGCTATTCGGCAAGGTGGGTCTATATTATATTATGTTTCTTGCCGGCCTCGAAATGGATATGGAGGACTTCAAGAAAAACCGAATTATGGCGTTCGTATTCGGTATCATCACCTTTATCATCCCTATGGTGCTGGGTATTTGGAGCAGTATGGAGATACTTGGTTATGGTTTTATCACATCGGTTCTACTCGCCAGTATGTATTCGTCGCATACATTGATTGCTTATCCCATTATAAGTAGATATGGATTGTCGCGCCTTCGCAGTGTGAATATCACCATTGGAGGAACGGCTATCACCGTTACGCTGGCCTTGATTGTGCTTGCCGTGATAGGCGGTATGTTCAAAGGCTCAATAGGTGGTTTGTTTTGGCTACTCTTGGTAGCCAAAGTGGCAGTATTGGGATTCCTTATTATATTCTTCTTCCCCCGTATCGGCCGTTGGTTCTTTCGCAAGTACGATGACAGCGTCATGCAGTTCGTATTCGTATTGGCCATGGTATTTCTTGGCGGTGGATTGATGGAGTTTGTAGGTATGGAAGGTATCTTAGGTGCTTTCCTTGCCGGCCTAGTACTCAACAGACTCATACCTCACGTATCTCCACTGATGAATCGCTTGGAGTTTGTAGGAAATGCGCTTTTTATCCCCTATTTCTTGATTGGAGTGGGTATGATTATTGATGTGCGTAGTCTTTTCTCGGGTGGCGGAGCACTAAAAGTGGCGTTGGTGATGACCATTGTGGCTACCTTTAGCAAATGGTTAGCGGCATGGATTACACAGAAGTCGTTTAAAATGAACTCCAATGAGCGAAGCATGATGTTTGGTTTAAGCAATGCACAAGCAGCAGCTACACTAGCAGCCGTGCTTATTGGACACAATATCATTATGGACGATGGAGAGCGATTGTTGAATGACGATGTTTTGAATGGAACGGTAGTAATGATTCTATTTACCTGCATCATCAGTTCGCTAGTTACCGAACGCTCAGCACGCAAATTCGCCTTACACCAAGAGTTGCAAGATACTCAAAGCAATCCTAAGAAGCTTAATGAGCAAATACTTATTCCGGTGGCAAATCCAGAAACGCTGGAATATCTAGTAAACTTAGCTCTGGTTATAAAAGACAATAAACAGAAGAATGGTTTGATTGCCTTAAACGTAATCAACGACAACAACAATTCGAGCAGTAGAGCATCGCAAGGAAAGCAAAACTTAGAGAAAGCTGCCATGATAGCTGCTGCTGCCGATGTAGAAACCAACATGGTGAGTAGATACGACTTAAACATTGCTTCGGGCATTATTCATACAATCAAGGAGTATGAAGTAACGGATGTTGTTATTGGTCTTCACCGCAAAGCAAATATCGTAGATAGTTTCTTTGGTAATCTAGCAGAGAGTCTATTAAAGGGAACTCATCGCGAAGTAATGATTGCCAAGTTCCTTATCCCTGTGAATACCCTTCGTCGTATTATTGTAGCTATTCCTCCGAAAGCGGAGTACGAAACAGGATTCATCAAATGGGTAGAACACTTTTGTCGCATGTCTTCAATTCTTGGATGTCGCATTCAGTTTTATGCCAACGAAGATACTTTAAGACATCTTCAGTTGGTAGTCAAAAAAATATCCAATACTACATTAGCAGAGTATTCTATTTTAGAGGAGTGGGATGACTTGTTACTTCTAACAGGTCAAGTAAACTTTGATCATCTACTCGTTGTTATTAGTGCACGTCGCGGTTCTATATCATACGATTCAGCTTTCGAAAGACTTCCTTCACAACTCGGAAAGTATTTTGCAAACAATAGCTTCATTGTATTATATCCTGAGCAGTTTGGCGAGCCACAAGAGATTGTATCATTCTCTGACCCACGAGGATACAACGAGGCTCAACACTATGATAAGATGGGTAAATGGTTTTATAAATGGTTTAAGAAGAACTAATGGATAATTGGAAACAAAGAACTGAGATATTATTGGGCAAAGAGAAGCTGAAACGTTTTCAGAACTCACACGTGTTGATTGTGGGGCTAGGTGGTGTAGGCGCTTATGCAGCCGAGATGATTTGTCGTGCAGGTATTGGTAAAATGACAATCGTAGATGCTGACACTGTGCAACCTTCTAACATCAACCGCCAACTGCCTGCTCTATCTTCTACGGTAGGACAAACTAAAGCCGAGGTAGTAGCCAAACGATTAAAAGACATTAACCCCGACTTGGAATTGACCGTACATCCTTTATTTTTAAAAGACGATAACATACCGGAGCTATTAGATAGTGCCGAGTTCAATTTCGTTGTAGATGCCATAGATACTCTGAGCCCCAAATGCTACCTTATATATAATGCAATGCAACGCCGCATAAAGATTGTATCGAGCATGGGAGCCGGTGCAAAAAGTGATATCACCCAAGTGCGATTTGCCGATATATGGGACACTTATCATTGTGGTTTGAGCAAAGCAGTGCGCAAGCGATTGCAAAAGATGGGAGTGAAACGCAAATTACCTGTGGTGTTTAGTACTGAACAGGCCGATCCCAATGCTGTAATATTGACAGAAGATGAGAGAAATAAGAAGTCTACTTGTGGCACGGTAAGCTATATGCCGGCAGTATTTGGATGCTACTTGGCTGAATATGTAATTAAACGATTGTGATAAAAAACCAATTATGATAAAACTCAAAGGAATAACCAAGAAGTTTGGAACAGTTGAAGTATTAAAAGGTATTGACTTAGATATTAAAGAAGGAGAAATAGTAAGCATTGTGGGGCCAAGTGGTGCCGGAAAAACTACACTTCTTCAAATTATGGGTACACTCGATGAACCCGATTCGGGCAGTGTTCATATCAATAATACACATATCAAGCAGATGGGAGAGAAAGAGCTCTCAGCCTTTCGCAACAAGCAAATTGGTTTTGTATTTCAGTTCCATCAATTACTACCAGAATTTACCGCATTAGAAAATATCATGATACCCGCTTTAATAGCAGGTGTATCTACCAAAGAGGCAACAACTCGCGCTCAAGAGTTATTAGCCTTTATGAATATCTCTGATAGAGCAACGCATAAGCCCAATGAGTTATCGGGTGGGGAGAAACAGCGTGTAGCTGTGGCCCGTGCCTTAATTAATCGTCCGGCTGTGGTGTTGGCTGATGAGCCTTCGGGCAGTCTTGATACACATAGTAAAGAAGAGTTGCATCAATTATTTTTTGATTTGCGCAATCATTATGGGCAAACATTCATCATTGTAACACACGATGAGGGCTTAGCATCTATAACTGACAGAACGATACATATTGTGGATGGCGTTATTAAAATGTGTTAACACTAAAGATATTTGACTAAAAATAGAAGATAAACACGCTACTTTTTGCTTCATATTAGCAAATAGTTATATCTTTGCATCGCTTCTCTACAAGAAGGTCTGTGAAGATCGCAAAGTAGAGTGTTTGTTTTGTTTGTGTGTGATGCATTCTTATCTCCCTGGTAAGAATGCATCTTTCATTTTAATCAAACTGAAAATAGTGTTTCAAACGTTCCATGTCACTTTGTGTGAACTCTTCATATAGCTTCAAATCTTCCAAATCTTTTATTTTTCCTCTTTTCTTTCGATGCTCTACTATTGCTTTTGCTTGATAGAAATTGATATACGGATGCTTACGCAACCTGTCTATCCCCATCTTATTGATTGATAGCCGTTGTATTAAATCTTGTTTCACATCAAACCAGGCAACGAGCGAGTCTGCTCGAAGGTTTATCTCTTGAAGTTGAGCAATTGAATAGAACCCTCCCAGTTGAGTTCTATAAGAGATTATGCTACGTGCAATAGCACTACCAATGCCGGGAATCATTTTCAGTTGGAAAGTATCTGCACTATTAAGAGCAATAATTGTGCCCTTTTCGTATTTCATTGTTTTGGGAAATGAATCTTTCTTTGTCTCTACCACTAATAGTCTTAATGAGTCTTTTGATTCTTCATGGATAGGAGCAATTTGAATATAGGGTAACAGTGCCAAGTATTGCTCTTCTTTCAAGCCATATATCTTAGCAAAATCTTCTGCTTTCTTAAACCGACCGCCTTTGTTGCGATAATTATGTATGTTATTAATCATCCAACCCGGCAAACCTAAGCATGAGAATTCTATAGAATCGGCGGTGTTGGGATCAAAATCGACTAAAACTATCTCCTTTTGTTTCTTATAACGAGTGCTCGAAGAATAATCCTTTTGTTCCTTCTCTACTCGTTCAAGCGAGTTCATAAATGCAAGATATTCTTCTTGAAATTGCTCATGACTACTATCAACAACAGGCATGGGATGATTGGGTATCAGCCAAGCACCCACACATACAATAGCTATCAATACCGCAATCACAATCACCCCTCTGCGCTCTATCAGCGAGAAGTAAAAAAACTCTTTCCACATGGGCTATTAGATGAATCCTAGTTCGTTGATGAATACGATAGCGATAGCAATAGGAGCAATATACTTTAAGATAAAAATAATCGTTTTATAGGCATACACTTTCAGTGTGCCATTGTTGGTAATTTCTTCCCATACAATTTTCTTATCAAGATACCAGCCTACAAAGATAGCTATGAGCATACCACCTAGCGGAAGCATAATTTTAGCGGTAACGAAGTCGAATAAATCGAACATACCAAGTCCGAATAGCGTAAAACCTTTGCCCACACCGAGCGATAGTGAACAGAGTATTCCAAAGAAAATACAACCACCGGTCACCATCCAGGCAGCACGTTTGCGGCTAAGTTTGAATTCTTCGTGCAAGTATGCAGTAACAACCTCGTGCATAGAAATGGTTGAGGTAAGAGCAGCCACTGCCAACAACACATAAAACAGCACCGAAAAGATGTAAGCCAACCACGGAGCGCCACTAAAGGCTTGCTGAAACACATTGGGCAAGGTGATAAAGATTAGACTTGGACCGGCATCAGGTTCTATCCCAACAGAGAAGGCTGCGGGGAAGATAATAAATCCGGCAAGAATGGCAATAAATGTATCGATAATGCCCACACTAAATGCAGTGCGTGTGAGGTTTACATCTTTATTGAAATAAGAGGCGTAAGTACAAAGACAACCCATACCCAAGCTGAGTGAGAAGAATGCTTGTCCCATAGCGGCTAGAATCACATTGCTATCTACCTTACTAAAATCGGGTTTCAATAAAAACTCTATCCCTTTGCTTGCACCAGGTAGAGAAACCGAGCATCCTACCAATATTAAGATGAGCACAAAAAGCATTGGCATCATAATCTTCGAAAACTTTTCGATGCCTTTTTCTACTCCTCTTACAATTATAAAATGTGTACTCAGCAAAAATAGCACCAACCAGATAACCGGTTTCCATGGATTGCCAGAGAATGATTGAAATGAGTTAACAAACTCATCGGGTGTTTTGCCGGCAAAACCATTGCCTATTGCTTCAAACACATACTCTAATGTCCATCCTGCTACTACCGAGTAGAAACTAAGTATCATAAAACCAGCCAATACGCCCATACGGCCAACCCATTTCCATTGAGTGCCGGGAGCAAGTATCTGATAAGCACCAGCTGTATTGGCACGCGAGCGACGCCCTATTAAAAATTCTCCAATCATAATAGGTAGACCTAAAACCAGAACACAGCCTAGATAGATAAATATAAATGCTGCACCGCCATAGTTACCTGTTTCATACGGAAAACGCCAAATGTTACCCAAGCCTACAGCCGAACCAGCTGATGCCAATATTATACCTAGTTTACTGCCAAAGTTGGCTCTACCGTTCTTTATCATAATCGCTACTTTCTCTTACATTTCGAAGCTTTTCATACCACTTCGGTCGCAAATATAAAAAATTCAAACTACATTTGCTCAAAATATGTAATTTTATAGCCAATGTTATATTATATTCGCAAATACCCTATCTCTCTGTTAATCATTGCTACAGTGATTTATTTATCATTCTTCAGACCGCCATCAACCGAGTTGTCTAAAATACCTAATATAGATAAAATTGTGCATTTCTGTATGTATGGTGGGATGTCGGGCATGCTATGGTTAGAGTTTCTTTGGACTCACCGTATGAAGAAAACACAGATGTGGCGTGCGTGGTTGGGGGCTTGCCTCTGTCCTATTCTATTTAGCGGATGCATAGAATTATTGCAAGAGTATTGTACAGATTATCGTGGAGGTGACTGGATGGACTTCGCAGCCAATTCATTGGGTGCTATTACGGCTAGCTTGATAGCTTACTTCCTGATTCGCCCCTACATGGAGCGCAAATACAATGCGCCAAAAGATTGAAAGAGTTCAGCTATCACTGCAATTCACTAAAGGAGTATCAACACTCCATGTCATGAAGCTATACAGTTTATTGAGTTTCACCGTGATGAAACTTTTGTTTCTCTTCGATGAAACTTTTGTTTCTTCACTAAGAAACTTTTGTTTCACCCCAATGAAACTAATTAGTTAGTTTAAGCTAAGCCTATAATTTATAGATATTCTACAACCGAATTTAGTTTAATACCATTAGAACCTTTAATAAGAATGGTATAGTCTTTTGGTTTTTGGTTAGACAAATCAGTGATAAAAGCTTGCACATCTGGGTAAGTAGTAAAATCACTCACTACACTCTCAAACTGATTGCCTATTAATATCACTCGTTCAAAGGTAGCCTCTTTCAAAAAGTCTACAATGCGCTGATGTTCTGCCAAGCTATCTGCTCCCAATTCACGCATATCGCCCAATATCAACATCTTATGTTCCGCTTTCATCTGTTGGAAGTTTTGTAGAGCGGCCATCATACTGGTAGGGTTAGCATTATATGCATCGATAATCAACGTATTGTGAGCCGTTTTTTGTAATTGCGAGCGATTGTTTTGAGGTTCGTATCCGCTCAAAGCCTTATTAATACTTTCATCATCTACCTCGAAATAGCGGCCTATGGCTACTGCTGCCAATGCATTGGTAAAGTTGTAAGCTCCAATCAAGTGAGTATTAACCTCGTTGACTCTATCAGCTCCATGTTGCCAATTGAATGCTAAGTAAGGAGAGTTATCCGTTACCTGTCCGGTGATAAAAAGATGGGGTGCTTCGCCATACTCCACCAAGGTCAAATCGTGGGCTATCTCTTGCAAGTATTTATTTTCGTGATGAATAAAAGCTATGGAGTTTGATTTTTGACGCAGATACTCATAAAGTTCTCCTTTGGTTTTCACCACTCCTTCGAAAGAGCCAAACCCCTCTAAATGAGCCTTACCAACATTTGTAATGATACCGCAATCGGGTTCGGCAATCTCAGCCAATTGCTTTATCTCGCCGGGGTGATTTGCACCCATCTCAATCACGGCTATATCGTGCTCTATCGTCATGCGCAATAAAGTGATCGGCACACCAATGTGATTGTTTAAATTGCCCTGAGTATAAAGCACATGGTATGATTGACTCAATACGGCAGCTATCAACTCTTTGGTAGTGGTTTTGCCATTGGTACCGGTGATACCAATAACACGAGTGCCCAACTCGCGACGATGATAATTGGCCAGTGCTTGAAGCGTAGCCAAACAGTCGTCTACCAAGATATATCGTCCACTATCATCGGCCACTGCCGTAGCTTCGTCTACCACAGCATAAGCGCATCCTTTCTCTAATGCTTGCGTTGCAAACAGATTTCCGTTAAACGAATCGCCCTTTAAGGCTATAAACATAGAATTTGCAGAACAGTTGCGGCTGTCAGTGGTTACTACACTGCAGCTTAGAAACAGTTGATATAGAGCCGATAGTTTCATATCTTTAATTTATTAAAATCGAAACAAAGTTAGGAGATAATCTTGATTTTTATATATACATTTGCAATAATCTATAATATCGAAGTCCATTCATGAAGACATCAACACCCAAATACATCAACATAAAAGGAGAGCTAATCGATTTATCTACTCCGCAAGTTATGGGTATTTTGAACCTCACACCCGATTCTTTTTTTGAAGGTAGTCGCATTCAAACTGAAGCACAAACTATAGCGCGTGTACAACAGATATTGGATGAGGGCGGAACGATGGTTGATGTAGGTGCATATTCTTCACGCCCCGATGGAGTAGATATATCTGCCGAAGAGGAGATGGATAGATTAGCAACAGGATTGAGAGTTATCAATCAACACTTCCCTGATATCGTTATATCGGTAGATACTTTTAGAGCAGAAGTTGCTGCACGCTGTGTAGAAGAGTTTGGCGTGAGCATCATCAACGATATATCGGGTGGCGAATTAGACTCGAAAATGTTTGAGACAGTGGCTCGTTTGCAAGTTCCTTATATCATGATGCACATGAAAGGTACACCACAAACCATGCAACAATGCACCGATTATGACTGCTTCATCAAAGAGATATTTCTCTACTTTGCTAAAAAAATAGCGCAACTACGCCAGCTTGGTGTGAATGATATCATTCTCGATCCGGGATTTGGTTTTGCCAAAACACTAGAGCACAACTACGAGCTGATGGCTCAACTACAGGATTTTGAAGTGTTTGAACTGCCTATGCTTGTAGGTGTTTCACGTAAATCGATGATTTATAAACTACTGAACACTGCTCCAGCCGATGCGTTAAACGGAACTACTGCACTAAATGCCGTTGCCCTTATGAAAGGTGCAAATATATTGAGAGTGCACGACGTGAAGCAAGCTGTAGAGACTGTTAGAATCACTGAAACAATCAAGAAATATCAACTATAACAACACATGCCTATGTCTACATTCTTTGAGTTTGGAATAAAAGATATTATCGACATACTGCTGGTAGCTTGTCTTCTTTATTATGTATACAAGGTAATGAAGGCGTCGGGTTCTATCAAAGTCTTCTCCGGTATCTTAGTGTTCATTTTGCTTTGGCTCATTGTGACGCAGGTGTTGGCTATGAAGTTGCTTGGTTCTATATTCAACACACTAATGAACGTGGGGGTTCTGGCTCTTATTATTATCTTCCAGGATGATATTCGCAGGTTCTTATTCACACTGGGATCGCACAGGCACGTAAGTGCTGTAGCTCGTTTCTTCTCGGGAGCAAAAAAGAAACAATATGAGCATGAAGAAATTATGCCGATAGTGATGGCTTGTATGAGTATGAGTAAACGAAAAGAGGGTGCGTTGATTGTTATTGAACACAACATACCACTTAACGACATTATCAGCACAGGAGACGTAATCAATGCAGACCTCAATCAGCGACTTATAGAAAATATATTCTTTAAGAACAGTCCGCTACACGATGGGGCAATGATTGTTATAAAGAATAAAATAAAAGCAGCAGGATGTATTCTGCCTGTATCACACGATTTAAATATTCCCAAAGATTTAGGTTTAAGACATAGAGCCGCACTGGGCATGTCGCAAGAATCGGATGCACACGTTATCATAGTATCTGAGGAAACAGGGGCTATATCGGTAGCTTATCGCGGCAAATTTCATCTGCGCCTAAATGCAGAGGAGCTTGAAAGCTTATTGACAAAAGAGGTATAAACACGCAATTTCAATTTTACATATAATATATGGATAGACGATTATTTTTAAAAACCGGAGGGTTGGCTATGCTCGGAACTATAGCTGGAGGAGCATCATTATCGGCAGCCACTTCGATTGTAAGCAGTGGTCCACTGGTTAGCGGAAAGAACACAAAAGAATCGGCAACAGCAGCAATGAATCACTTTGGTGTAAGCGAAAGCGATATGCGAAAAGTATTGGCTGCTGCTCTTGAAAAAGGGGGCGATTATGCTGATTTATTCTTTGAACACACATTTACCAACGTAACAGGATTGAGAGATGGGGCTGTAAACAACAACAGTTCATATATTGATTTCGGTATGGGTGTACGTGTATTATCGGGCGATCAAACTGGATATGCTTATGTGGAAAATGTGACACTAAAGGATATGCTCAATGCCGCACATACTGCTGCACGTATTGCAGCTGGTGGAAAGAAAGTAAAAGTGGCTAAGATTGTTCATCAACCTGTTCAGAAAAACTATTATACTGTTACCTCACCTTGGGAAGAGGTAAGTATTAAAGATAAAATACCTTATCTGCAAAAGGTGAATGATAAGATATTCGCTTTGGACAAACGAGTGTCTAAGGTGATTGCTACTCAAAGCGATACAACTTCTCACATTCTATTCTGCAACAGTGAAGGAGTGATGTTCTACGATTATCGCCCTATGGTGACGCTAAGAGCTAGCTGCATCATGGAAGAGAATGGTAAGATTGAAAACTCGGGTGCTGCACGTGCCTACCGCAAAGGGTTCGACTTCTTAAGTGATGATTTAGTGGAAGTAATTGCTCGCGAAGCGGTTGACAATACTTCTATCTTATTTCAAGCTATCAAACCAAGAGGTGGCGAAATGCCGGTAGTGATGGGTGCAGGTGGTTCGGGTATCTTATTGCACGAAGCCATCGGTCATGCTTTCGAAGCTGACTTTAACCGTAAAAACACATCAATCTTCTCTGATCAGCTCAACAAAAAGATTTGTAACGAGAACATCTCGGTGATTGACGATGGTACAATTCCATTTAATAGAGGATCTGTAAACTTTGACGACGAGGGTGTAGAGGGACAAAAGACTTATCTGGTAAAAGATGGTGTGCTGACTAGCTATATGCACGACCGCATCAGTGCGAAGCATTATGGTATTGACCCAACAGGTAATGGTCGTCGTGAATCATTCCGCAATATGCCTATCCCACGTATGCGTGCTACCTATATGGAACCGGGCAATGTAACCGAGTCGGACATTATCTCTACAGTTAAATATGGTGTATATGCCGACCAATTCTCAAATGGGCAGGTTCAGATTGGAGCGGGAGACTTTACCTTCTTCGTTAAATCGGGATACTTGATTGAAGATGGCAAGTTGACACAACCTATCAAAGACATCAACATCATTGGTAATGGCCCTAAGGCTTTGGCAGATATCACAATGGTAGCCAACAATGATAAGATTGATAACGGAACATGGACTTGTGGTAAAGATGGTCAATCGGCACCTGTAACTTGTGGTATGCCTTCGGCATTGGTAAGCAAACTTACAGTTGGTGGCGAGAGCTAATAACCCTATTTAAAGTAACAATTATGATTTCAGACAATAATAAGAAATTGGCACAATGGGCAATGGATTATGCCCTAAAGAATGGTTGTCAGCAAGCAAAGGTTA
>CAMTOV010000049.1 GCA_947074235.1 uncultured Bacteroides sp.
CCATCCCTTTGATACTAGAGGGAAAAGACTTGATAGCTGTGGCACAAACCGGGACGGGCAAGACTGCAGCGTTTTTACTTCCTGTTATCAACAAACTATCCGAGGGTGAACATCCTGAAGATGCTATAAACTGTGTGGTGATGTCGCCAACTCGCGAGCTAGCTCAGCAGATTGATCAGCAAATGGAGGGTTTTTCATACTTCATGCCCGTATCGAGCGTGGCTGTTTATGGCGGAAACGATGGCATCCTCTTTGAACAGCAAAAGAAAGGTTTGATGCTAGGCGCAGACGTTGTAGTGGCTACTCCTGGACGACTACTCGCCCACCTAAGTTTGGGCTATGTAGACTTGTCTAAAGTATCATATTTCATATTAGACGAAGCCGACCGTATGCTCGACATGGGTTTTTACGAAGACATAATGCAAATCGTTAAGTATCTTCCTAAAGAAAGACAAACCATTATGTTTTCGGCCACTATGCCAGCAAAGATACAACAGATGGCAAATACCATTCTTCGCGATCCCGCTGAGATAAAGCTAGCAGTATCTCGTCCTGCCGATAAGATTATTCAAGCTGCATACGTTTGTTATGAAAATCAGAAATTAGGTATCGTGCAATCGCTTTTCAAGAACGAAGTGCCCGAACGTGTCATCATCTTTGCTTCTTCCAAACTAAAGGTTAAAGAGGTAGCCAAATCGCTCCAACGTATGAAACTAAATGTAGGAGAAATGCACTCAGACCTAGAGCAAGCTCAACGTGAGTTTATCATGCATGAATTCAAAGCGGGACGTATCAATATATTGGTAGCTACAGATATTGTGTCGCGTGGTATAGATATTGACGATATTAAGTTGGTTATCAACTATGATGTTCCTCACGATAGTGAAGATTATGTACACCGCATAGGACGCACAGCTAGAGCCAACAATGATGGTGTAGCAATAACATTCGTTAGCGAGAAAGAACAAACTAACTTTAAGGCTATTGAGCGTTTTCTTGAGAAGGAAATATATAAAATACCCGTTCCGGAAGAATTGGGAGAAACACCTGCCTATAATCCTAGCAGCGGTCGAAGTGGCGGTGGTAAACGTAGAAACTTTAGGAATAATCGCAAAAGCGGTAAATCGCAATCACCAACTAAGCCAAAGCAATAAAAGCTCTATCTATTTATAAAATAAGCTCCCCAATCATGAGCATGATGATTGGGGAGCTTATTTTATATAATTCAATATAAATATGAGAATATATTTTAGTTTATTCTAATCTATCCATCTTGTAAGTGCCTTTACGAATCACTTTGCCATTTTTATCGGTTTCTACAAAGGGACCATCTTTTTTGCCTTGTTTGAAAAAACCATCAAATCTATTTCCATCTTGGTCTTCTTGCGTGCCTTTACCATCTTCTAAGCCATTTACAAAATTTCCTTTATATTTCATTCCAGAAGACAATATTAATACACCCTCTCCATTAGGTTGATTGTTTCTCCATTCACCGTCATATATATCTCCATTGCTCCAGGTGTATTTGCCACGACCATTTCTTTCGTTGTTTTTCCATTCGCCGTCATATAAAGCCCCATTCACCCAAGTAAACAAACCTTTACCATCTTGCATTCCATCCTTAAAGCCTCCAACATATTTATCTCCATTCATATGATAGTATACACCTTGTCCAGTGCGCTGGCCATTCACATAAGAACCTTCATAGCGATCTCCCTCAAAGTCAAATACGCCTTGACCATGTTGTAAATCATCCTTCCAGTCGCCTACATATTTCTCTCCATCGGCATATACAAATGTACCTTTACCCTCACGCACATCATTCTTCCATTCACCATCATATTTACAATCATTGCTCCATGTAAGAGTGCCTTTACCATTCTTTTTATCATCCTTCCATTGACCAATATATAGCGAACCATCTCTCCAGGTATAAGTTCCCTGCCCTTCGCGCTTATCATTCACCCAATCACCTTCATAAATATCACCATTATGATAATACATAATACCTTTACCATGTTGATAATCCTGATACCACATTCCATCATATCTGTTATTATTTATAAAATGGAAGATGCCTTTTCCGTGTTGCTGATCTTGATACCATTGGCCCTCATACTTTTCTCCATCGGAAAAGATATATACACCAAAACCTTCTCTTTTTCCCTTTATATACTCCCCTTCATAAATATCACCATTCTGAAAAACGGTTTTACCTTTTCCATTGGGTTTACGGCCTTTCATTTCGCCAGTATATACAGATCCATCTTTGAAGGTATGGTTGCCAATATTAATCTCAGAAGAGAAAGTGTTTTTCACTTTACTAAAAAGACCGTTATTGTTTTGTGAATATGATGTGGCAGACCATAAAAGACTACCACATATCGCTATTGTATATAAGAATTTCATTCTTTTTAATCGAAAAATAATATTTAGAAAATATTCAAATTGTCTATTTTCACAAAGATAGAGTTAATCTGAGAAAATGCATTAGGAATGAACAATATTTATCATTTGAAATTACCTGCTATCACCTCTTTTAAATTGTCTTTACATAAATATTTCACTGCCATAGCCTGAATATCAGTAGCAGTAATATTTTGTACAGCTTCCATTGCTTTAGAAAAATAATCATCGCCAAGCTGTGAAGTATAGATAAATATCCATGCATCAGAAAGCGAAAAAGGCGATTCGTAACCTCTGCACATATCTCCTATTAGATAATTCTTTACTTTAAGCAATTCCTCTTCACTCACCAAGCTATTATGAAGTTTATCTATCTCTTCATAAACTTCATCAATAAGTAAATTGACATATTTTGAATCGGTTTCAGCATTAATAACCAATGACCCATCGTGTGGAAACAACATTGTTGATGCTGAAATACCGTAAGTGTACCCCTTATCTTCTCGGATATTAGTCATCAGCCGGCTTCCGAAATAGCCACCAAAAAGCTTAACCATTACTCGATATTTTAGATAATCAGAATGAGTGCGATTGATAGTATGACATCCAAGTTTAACAGAACACTGTGAAGCATCTTCTTGATAAATCAAAAATCGCTTTTCTGGCGAAACAAATATTGGATAATTATTTAAAGGAGAGGCTTGCTTGGATATACCGAAAGACGAACTGCCAAAGTGCTTATCAATACTTTTGAGTATATTATCGGTTACTTTGCCAGATATAAAAATGGTACAGTTGCTAGAATTATAATATTCATGATAAAAGCTCTCCATCTCATTACGAGTCAGATTCCTATAATCATCTTCAATAACATTTACTCCACATGGATGATGATCGCCATAAAGCACATTCAAAATTTTGCGACGACATTGAAAATCTACTTTAGAACAGTTTACTAGATATTGTTGGATGTTAGCATTTACTACAATATCTATCTCATTTTGCGGGAAGATTGGTTCTTTTATTATAGACTCTAAGAGCTCTAATGTAGGCTCAAAGTATTTGTTTAACGAATATAAAGTAATAAATTCATGACTTACAGAACTAGATAACTCTAGCCATGCCCCATAATAATCGAGTTTTTCTGCTATTTGCGAAGCAGTATAACTTTGTGTACCTTCCTTCAGCATACGATTGGTAAAAATCGATTGCAGTTTATGAAGCTGTCTCCATCTACCCCCAGCAAATAAGATATCGAGTTTTACAACTTCTTGCTCGCCAGAATCAATCACCGTTAATGGTATTCCATTTGTTAATGTAGTGCGTTGAGGTAAAGCTAATTCAAAATCTTGAATATCTTTTGTTATAGGTTGTACTGTTCTATCCATTTAGCCTTTCTTTAAAAATTGCTCCGCTTTCATCAAATCTTCGGGAGTATCGATACCAATAGTTTCAACATCAGTAAATCCCACCTTTATAACATATCCATTTTCTAGCCAACGGAGCTGTTCTAATGATTCGGCCAACTCCAAAGAAGACTGTGGTAAAGAGGTTATTTCCTTCAATACATCTTTGCGATAAGCATAAAGTCCTATGTGGCGATAATAAATATGATTCTTCAGCCATTCTTCCTTATCAATACCCCGTAGATATGGTATCACAGAGCGACTAAAATATAAGGCTTGTTGATTATTATTAATTACAACTTTAGGAGAGTTTGGATTTTCTAAAGACTGAAAAGAATCTTCAGCACTAAAAGGCTTTACTAAAGTAGCAATTTGGGTAGCATTGTCGTCGAAGCAACTTTTGATTGATTTTAATTGAGAATGCTGAATAAAAGGTTCGTCCCCTTGGATATTAACTATAACATCATATCCATCGCCTATTTTGCAAGCTGCTTCATAGCATCTATCAGTTCCACTTTTATGATTTTCGGACGTCATTACAACTTTACCACCAAAAGCTTTCACTGCTGCTTCAATTCGCTCATCATCAGTAGCTACATAAGCATCATCAAGTTGTCCTATTACTTGTTCATATACTCTTTGAATTACTGTTTTTCCACCTAACAAAGCTAAAGGTTTTGCAGGAAAGCGAGTAGAAGCATATCGAGCTGGAATAATTCCCAGAAATTTCATAATATTATTTTTTAGTAATTATTTATTCAGTTTAGACGGTAGTTGCTTAATACTGAGTTGCACATAGTCTCGATTTAAATCAATAGGTTTTATAATTATTCCATTATAAATCAATAAATCGATGTCTATGCGTACGGTTTCAGTTTTTTTATCTTCAAGTCTTCTACCGCATTCAAATTCAATATCTTTGAGCTTAACCACAACTTCATCTTGAGATAAATCTGTTGTAAAATAAGCCACCTGATTAACAAACAAATCCTGTTTATCTAGACCAATAGGAAGTGTTTGAATTTCATCTGTGAATATTATATCAGAAAAAACATGTTTAAGGAGCTCTCGCCCATGTGCCAAATATTCAATAGGACTAAAATTACTTCCCAAACAAAGTAAACACTCATTCATTGTTCTAATTGAATAAATCGTCTAAACCACCCGAATTATTATTATCATCTATAATATATTCATTTTCGATAACTTCGTCTGAACAGGGATTAAAACCAGGAGGCATATCAAAAGTTTCATCTTGACCATAACCCAATGAAGTATCTTTATATACTTTATTCATATATTTAGCCCAGATAGGCAATGCCAAAGATGCACCTTGCCCATAGGTCATAGTATCAAAATGAATATCTCGTTCTTCACCACCTACCCATACACCCGATACGAGTGAAGGAGTAAAGCCCATAAACCAACCATCAGAATTAGAGTTCGTAGTACCAGTCTTGCCACCCATATCAGCAGTAATTCCATATCTAGCCCTAACACGCCCACCAGTACCTTCATTTATTACTGCTCGAAGCATTACAAGCATTTTATATGCACTTGTAGCACTAATCACCTCTTCTACTTGTGGAGAGAAGTTAGCTAAAACATTTCCTTCATTATCTTCTATTCTAGTCACAAATAAAGGAGCAACACGAATACCCTTATTGGCAAAGGCCGTGTATGCACTTACCATCTCTCCTACCGAGATTTCACCTGGGCCAAGACATAAAGAAACTGTAGGCATAATGGCTTGGTTTCTTACTCCAAAACTATGAATAAGTCGAAGTAAAGCGTATGGATTTAACTTGCTCATTAAATAAGCCGATACCCAGTTGCTTGAATTGGCCAATCCCCATTTCAATGTCACCATATCTCCTACATGCTTTTGACTTGCATTTTTTGGTGTCCATGGTATACCATTTTCATCAAGATGAGTTTGTTCTACATGACGCATCTCATCACATGGAGAAAAACCATTTTCCATAGCAAGAGCATAAAGGAAAGGTTTGATGGTAGAACCAACTTGGCGACGCCCCACCATGGCCATATCATACTGGAAGTTATTATAATTTGGTCCTCCTACATAAGCCTTCACATAACCTGTTAATGGATCCATAGACATGAAACCCGCACGCAGATAATGTTTGTAGTATTTTAGAGAATCCATAGGAGTCAAGATTGTATCTTTCATACCTTCCCAGCTGAATACAGTCATTTCCTCAGGAGTATCAAATGCTTTTTTTATTTCCTCATCGCTTGCACCCGATGCTTTCATTGAACGATATCTATCTGTTTGACGCATGCTGCGTTGCAATATTGTTTCTATTTCTTCTGTAGATAAGTTTTTACTATATGGCGCCTTTGTACGACCTTTCTTTTCTTTAAAAAACAAAGATTGTATATCCTTCAAATGCTCTACAACTGCCTCTTCAGCATATTGCTGCATTCGCGAGTCTATAGTAGTATAAATTTTCAAACCATCAGTATAAAGATTGTAGTTTGAGCCATCTTTCTTATAATTCTTTTTGCACCATCCATAAAGCGGATTTGTTTCCCAATCGATAGAGTCTTCATAGAATTTTTGCATTTGCCAACCGCGATATTTACTCTTATCGGGTTTTGAAGCAGTAAGCACACCACGCAAATATTCGCGAAAATATGTAGCGAGCCCTTCCTTGTGATCAACTTTATGATAATTAAGCTTAATTGGAAGAGCTTTAAGAGAGTCTTCTTCGGTTTGAGAAATAAAACCAGCCTTTTCTAATTGCCCCAATACAACATTACGTCTATTGAGTGCATTTTCTTTAATCTTAGCATTGCGAGATACAGGATTATAACGAGACGGATTTTGACACATTCCAACAAGCATTGCTGCCTCTTCAATCTTTAAATCTTTGGGCTCGCGACCAAAATATGTGTGAGCTGCGGTTTTTATACCAACAGCATTATTTAGAAAATCGAATTTATTGAGATACATCGTCAGAATTTCCTCTTTTGTATAATAGCGCTCCAGTTTAACAGCAATTACCCATTCAATTGGTTTTTGAAGCAATCGCTGCATTGTGTTGCTAGCTACATTCTCAGTAAACAGCTGTTTTGCCAACTGTTGAGACAAGGTACTACCACCACCAGCACTTTTTTGAAATAACAGTCCTCTTTTAACTATCGCTCTAGTCAAAGCCTTAGCATCTATGCCCGAATGTTCGGCAAAGCGCACATCTTCGGTTGCTATTAAAGCATTTATTATATGAGGTGAAAGATCGCCATAGCTACTGTATACACGATTATTTTTCTCAGAGGAGAAAGTTCCTAAAACTTTTCCATCATCTGACATTACTTCAGCAGCAAATTTATAATTAGGATTTTCCAATTCCTCAATAGGTGGCATATAGCCTATCCATCCTTTAGAAATTGAGATAAATATAATAACACAAAGCAGTACTATAGCAGCAAGAATAACCCAAAGAACCTTTACTATTTTCCTTATCATTTCTTTTGTTGTTTCAATTATAACAATCTGATAGTTTTATCTAATCGCAAAGTTAGCTATTAATAGTACAACACACAAAAATGAACTAAAAAAACCCATTCTATTTTAAGAAATAATATAGAATCTGTCTCAATAATAGCAATAGCTTTTCATTTAAGTTAATTGAAATAGCCATATAATTAAAAAAACACCAATCAACAAACAAATAATAGATTTAAAACTCCAATGAAATAAACTACAAATTCATTGCAGAAAAATTATATTGTCGTTATATTTACAATCTGAAAACAAGTTCTATAAATCATAAAAGATAAAAGAATGGAAAACAGAAGTTTAGTAACCATTGCCGATCATTCGAAGGAGAAGATTCTTTATATGTTGGAAATGGCGAAACAGTTTGAACTGAATCCCAACAGACAGTTGCTTAACAACAAAGTTGTTGCAACACTTTTCTTTGAACCCTCCACACGTACTCGCTTAAGTTTTGAAACTGCCGCCAATAGACTTGGTGCTCGAGTTATTGGTTTTAGCGACCCCAAAGCGACAAGTTCTTCAAAAGGTGAAACTCTTAAAGACACGATTATGATGGTTAGTAATTACGCCGATATTATTGTAATGAGACACCATCTTGAAGGAGCCGCACGATATGCAAGTGAAGTAACTGATATCCCTATCGTAAATGCAGGTGATGGAACAAATCAACACCCATCGCAGACAATGCTCGATTTATATTCTATTTATAAAACTCAGGGCACCCTCGAAAATCTCAATATTTGCCTGGTTGGCGATTTAAAGTATGGCCGAACTGTGCATTCTCTTCTTATGGCTATGAGGCATTTTAATCCCACATTCTATTTTATTGCTCCTGAAGAGCTAAAAATGCCCGAAGAATATAAAATTTATTGCAAAAAACATAACATTAAATTTATAGAGCAAACAGATTTTAGCGAAGAAATCATTGATAAGGCTGACATTCTATATATGACTCGTGTACAAAGAGAGCGTTTTACTGATATGATGGAATATGAACGTGTCAAAAACGTGTATATCCTTAAAGCTAAAATGCTCGAAAACACGAAACCAAATCTCAGAATATTGCATCCACTACCGCGTGTAAATGAGATTGCTTATGATGTAGATGATACTCCGCAAGCTTATTATTTTCAACAAGCTAGAAATGGACTGTATGCACGCCAAGCCATATTGTGTGATGTTTTAGGAATAACTCTTGAAGATATTATAAAAGACAATGAACGAGAATAAACAAGCCCTACAAGTTGCTGCACTGCGCAATGGCACAGTGATTGACCATATCCCCAGTCAAAGCGTATTCACAATTATACGATTATTGGGTTTAGAACATATGACCAATAATATCACTATAGGTTATAATCTTGAGAGTGAAAAGTTGGGAACAAAAGGTATAATCAAAATTGCTGATAAGTTTTTTGGTGATGAAGAGATAAATCGTATCGCTGTTGTAGCGCCCAATATTGTACTCAATATTATTCGCGATTATGAAGTAATCGAGAAACGCGAAGTGCACCTACCCAACCAATTAGAGGGTATTGTAAAATGTGCCAATCCGCAATGCATCACCAATAATGAGCCCATGACAACTGTTATGATGGTTATTGACAAAAAGCAATGCACATTAAAATGTCATTATTGCGAGAAAGAACAATATAAAGGAGAATATACTATTATTTAATAATATTCATATCGATGCATTAACAATAAAAGGAGCTTTTCTATTAGGTTCTATCACTTATTGTTAATGCATTATTTTTTAGATTATGAAACAAGATTGGAAACCGGGAACCATGATTTATCCACTGCCAGCTGTTTTGGTGAGTTGTGGCTCTACAAAAGAGGAATATAATTTAATTACTGTAGCATGGACAGGAACTATATGCACCAATCCGCCCATGTGCTATATCTCCGTTCGTCCAGAGAGATACTCTTACGATATTATCAAAAGAAACATGGAGTTCGTCATCAATCTCACTACTGCAGATATGGCCTACCCCACAGATTGGTGTGGAGTAAGATCGGGAAAGAACTTTTATAAATTTGATGAAATGAAACTAACTCCCGGTCCTTGCAAAATTGTTAGCGCTCCTCTTATAGAAGAATCGCCTGTTTGCATAGAGTGCAGAGTCAAAGAAATACTATCATTGGGGTCTCATGATATGTTTATTGCCGAAGTGGTAAATGTGCGAGCTGACGATAATCACCTTAATGAAAAAACCGGAAAGCTTGAATTAGCCGAAGCAAACCCATTAGTATATGTACATGGCAATTATTATGAACTGGGAGAGAAAATTGGCAAATTCGGCTGGTCAGTAGAAAAGAAAAAATAAGCAACATGAACAGACTGCTTTTATTTATAATTCTCATTTCAATGGTATTTACACCATCCTATTCTTCCAACCAGATATCGAAGAATTCAAGTGGACCAAATACTCGTAGAGTTAACTTTGGAATAAAAGCAGGTTTTAATTCATCAATGTTTCTTGTATCTGAATTTAAAATCAAGGATGTTACCATCAAAGATTTTCAAAACAACTACGAAATTGGATATTTTGGTGCAGTATTTATGCGCTATAATATAAGGAATCACTTCATACAACCCGAGGTGTCATATAATATAAGTAGATGTGAAATAACTTTTGATAAACTAGGTTCGCAGCACCCCGACATAGAGCCAGACTATGCCACAATAAACTCTAAAATACACAGCATAGATATACCTCTTTTATATGGTTTTAATATTATCAAAAGCGGCCCTTATGGCATGTCAATATTTTTAGGTCCTAAATTGAGGTGTATATGGACTCAAAGAAACAAAATAACGTTTGATAATTTCGACCAAAAAGGTATATATGAACAATTGCATCCCTTTAATATCAGCGCAGTTGTGGGTGTTGGAGTAAACATCTCACGTATATTTTTTGATTTTCGATACGAACAAGGCCTTCACAACATATCCCGTTCGGTTATCTATGATAACATAAACCCAGATGGCAGCATAGGCGTAAGCAATATGACACTCAATAGACGAGAACAAGTATTAAGCTTTTCATTGGGATTAATGTTCTAAAAAACAACATCTGCATCTTACAGAATGTGACAAATTACAGCCTATTACTTCACAAATTGGAATTTTAATACACAAAACACTTAACCATCCATATTTTTTTTATAGTTTTGTACGCTTAATAAAGATTATGAATTTCAAAACAACTTAGTTTTTATAAGCATATGAAAAGAGACGATTTAATTTTCGAAATTATCGAAAAAGAGCATCAACGCCAACTAAAAGGTATTGAGTTGATTGCATCTGAAAACTTTGTAAGCGACCAAGTAATGCAAGCTATGGGCTCTTGTCTTACAAACAAATACGCAGAAGGATATCCAGGCAAACGTTATTATGGTGGATGTGAAGTGGTAGACCAAAGCGAGCAACTAGCTATCGATCGTTTAAAAGAAATATTTGGTGCAGAATGGGCTAACGTACAACCACACTCAGGAGCACAAGCCAATGCAGCAGTATTCCTTGCTGTTTTAAATCCAGGAGATAAATTTATGGGACTAAACCTTTCTCATGGTGGTCATCTATCTCACGGTTCTTTAGTAAACACTTCAGGTTTAATCTACACTCCTTGCGAATACAATCTTAACCAAGAGACTGGTAGAGTTGACTACGATCAAATGGAAGAAATCGCTTTGCGCGAACGTCCAAAAATGATTATCGGTGGTGGCTCTGCTTACTCACGCGAATGGGATTATAAACGTATGCGCGAGATTGCTGATAAAGTTGGTGCAATTCTTTTGATTGACATGGCTCACCCAGCTGGGTTGATTGCTGCCGGCTTGTTGGAAAACCCTGTAAAATATGCACATATCGTAACTTCTACTACGCATAAAACATTGCGTGGACCTCGTGGTGGTGTTATCATGATGGGCAAAGACTTCCCTAATCCATTTGGAAAAACAACTCCTAAAGGCGAAGTTAAAATGATGTCTCAATTGTTAGACTCAGCTGTATTCCCTGGTGTACAAGGTGGTCCGTTGGAACATGTAATTGCTGCTAAGGCAGTATCTTTCTGGGAGTGTCTTCAACCTGAGTACAAAGCATACCAAAAGCAAGTGCAAAAAAACGCTGCGGCACTGGCTCAAGCACTAATAGATAGAGGCTTTACAATTGTATCAAACGGTACTGACAACCACTCAATGTTGGTGGATTTGAGAGCTAAATACCCCGAATTGACAGGTAAGGTAGCCGAGAAAGCATTGGTATCTGCTGACATTACTGTAAACAAAAACATGGTACCATTCGATTCTCGCTCTGCATTCCAAACCTCAGGTATCCGCCTAGGTACTCCTGCTATCACTACACGTGGTGCAAAAGAAGATTTGATGGAAGAGATTGCGGAAATGATTGAAATTGTGCTTTCAAATGTAGAAGATGAAAAAGTAATTGCTCAAGTTCGCGAAAGAGTTAACAAGACAATGGAGAAATATCCTCTATTTGCTGATTAATTAGCATAGACTGTATAAAAACAAAAATGGTGAGATGCAAAATTGCATCTCACCATTTTTGTTTTTATACATAATTAAGCTCTTAACTTAAGCCTTCAATTTGTCCGTCAACAATATCTATATGCAATGCTTGAGGATTTTTAGGCAAACCTGGCATGCGCATAATTTCACCTGCAATAGCTACTAGCATTTCTGCTCCATTATTGATAACGATATCTTTAATATGAAACTCAAAGTTATTTACCGCACCATAAATCTTTGCATCAGCCGAGAATGAATATTGTGTTTTAGCAATACAAATCGGATAATGCGAAATGCCCATTTCATTGATTAGCTTGATTTTGTTGCGAGCTATCGTGCTATAGGTTATTACACTTGCGCCATAGATACCAGTAGCCACCTTCTCTATTTTTTGTTCCACCTTGTCAGCATCATCATAGGTATGCTTCAATGGTAGTGATGGTTTTTTCTCGATAGTATCCGCTACAAGCTCAGCCAATTCTCTTGCACCTTCTCCCCCTTCGGCAAAGGCATTGTTGATAGCAAAGCCCACCTTCAAATCGTTTTCACAATGAGAGCGTAGCAACGCCATCTCTTCGTCTGTATCCGATGCGTATTTATTGAATGCCACCACCACAGTTTGACCAAAAGCTTTTAGATTGCGTACATGTTTATCCAAGTTTCTCAAACCCTCTTTCAATCCTTCCAAATTGGGTTCTTTAATTTTGTCGAGACTCACACCACCGTGCATTTTCAGCCCTTGCGCAGTGGCAACAATCACCGTAAGAGCCGGATTCAAACCACTCTTGCGACATTTTATATTATAAAACTTCTCAGCACCAAGGTCGGCACCAAAGCCGGCTTCAGTAACTACATAATCGCTAAAAGTCATAGCCATCTTGGTAGCCAATATCGAGTTGCAGCCATGAGCTATATTGGCAAAAGGCCCACCGTGCACAAAAGCTGCTGTATTTTCGGTAGTTTGCACCAAGTTAGGATGGATAGCATCTTTCAGCAATACAGTGATAGCGCCTGCTACCCCTAAATCTTTCACCGTAAATGGTTTATTGTCGTAAGTAAAGCCTAGTAGGATATTTTCGATACGACGTCTCAAATCATCCAAATCGCTGGCAAGGCAAAGAATAGCCATAATCTCGGAAGCAGGCGTGATGTCGAAGCCCGATTGCTGCGTAACGCCATCAGTCTTGTTTCCCAAACCTGTCACCACTTTGCGCAAAGAGCGATCATTCACATCCAACACTCTTTTCCAAAGTATTTCTTTCAAACCAAAACCATTGGCTTGATTCTGATAAAGATAATTATCGAGCAACGCCGATATCATATTGTGAGCAGAAGTAATAGCATGAAAATCGCCTGTAAAGTGTAGGTTAATTTTCTCCATAGGCAGAACTTGCGCGTATCCACCACCGGCAGCACCACCCTTCATTCCGAAGCAAGGGCCTAGCGAAGGTTCACGAAGAGCGACTACTGCCTTCTTGCCAATTTTATTGAGACCAAGAGTTAAACCAATAGAAACAGTTGTTTTGCCAATGCCCGCTTTAGTGGCGGTAATTGCAGTAACAAGAATCAATTTACTCTTGGCAACTTTCTTTTCATCAATCAATGATTCAGGAATTTTAGCAATATATCGTCCGTAATTTTCCACCTCATCGCGAGGAATATTAATAGTTTCGGCTACCTGTTTTATTTTCTTCAGCTCTATGCTACGAGCAATTTCAATATCAGATTTCATTAGTAAGCGGGTTAAATATTTTAGTTTTTTTGAATTAATATGCAAAGATAAAAAAACTATGTTACCAACATTTATAAAACCGTCAATGAAAATCGTAATTCATCGTTTAAACGTCTATCTATAAACCAACTTATCAAATATGTGTTTTATTAAAATCTAGAACATACTTTTATCATTAAATTTATAATTATGATTCAGACTATTCAAACAAATAATACGGAAGTAATGCCCGGTTTTGAAACAGATATTTTCAAGACTACCGATGACTCGAAGCTAGAGATTACGTTCATAAAGCATGCTTGCTTATTGATAAATTTCAACAATCATATAATTTATACCGATCCGGTATCTACCTTTGCCGATTTCAAATCTTTGCCCAAAGCGGACTTGATATTGATAACCCACGAGCATCACGATCATTTAGATCCTATTGCCATTGCAGAGATTGAACAACCCACAACCATCATTATTTCCAATGAGTCGTCTTACAATATAATCAAAAAGGGTAGTTGGATAAAAAATGGTGATAGCACATCTCCCTATCCATGGATTGAGATAAATGCTGTGCCTGCCTATAACACAACCCCCGACAGACAGATTTATCATCCTAAAAATCGAGATAATGGATACATTTTAAACTTAGGTGGAAATAGAATTTATATATCGGGAGATACGGAAGATATTCCTGAAATGCAAGAGATAAAGAATATTGATATTGCTTTTTTATCTACCAATCAGCCATATACAATGACTGTAGAGCAACTAATACATGCCATCAAAATGATAAGTCCACAGATTGTTTATCCGTATCATTTTAGCGATACAGATTTTGCACCATTGATAAATGACAAGGCACTCAACCAAGAGTATGATATCCGTTTACGAAAGCTCCCTTAGTAGCAAATATGCATTGAAATTCAAGCAAATACAAGCAACTTTTAAAACTTACACATTTTACCCTGTAAATTCAATCATTTCATAGTGTTAAATGATTGAATTTACAGGGTAAAATGAATGAATTATAAAATTGAAATAATATAAACCAGCTGCGAACTATTTATCATCAATCTCTTCGCTGGTTTCATCATCATAGTTATTCAACTCCAAAGACAATCCCACAAACTCATCTTCCCATATTTTCAACAAGTCATCTGGAGTATCTTTTGGCGCTTCTTTCAATCGTTTTTCGGCCATAGCAACTTCATGTTCCAATTCTGCTCTTCTTCCCATTTTAGTTATATTTTTATTTTTACAAACCTATATCAATATTGCTTCTTTATAGCAATCATTAATGAGTAATATCTACTATAAAACACCTTGAGTAAACAAAAAGTTGCATGTAAGTTAACAAAACTATCTATACTAATTTAAAATAGCATTTCTTGGTTGATAGAGAATGTTTTTGTAAATTCGCACCCTTAAATAAATAAGGGTAATTTACCCTTCAAAACAACGATAATAAGAAAAATTATATAGCCATGAGCAAGAAGTTTGCTGAATATTCACAATTTGACCTATCGCAGGTTAATAAAGATGTACTAAAAAAGTGGGATGAAAACCAAATTTTCGCAAAAAGTGTGACCGAACGTGAAGGATGCCCTTCATTCGTTTTCTATGAAGGTCCTCCTTCTGCCAATGGTATGCCTGGTATTCATCATGTGATGGCTCGCTCTATCAAAGATATTTTCTGTCGCTACAAAACGATGAAAGGATTCTTGGTGAAACGTAAAGCGGGTTGGGATACTCACGGACTTCCTGTGGAACTAGGTGTTGAGAAGGCTCTTGGCATTACAAAAGAGGATATTGGAAAAACCATTTCGGTGGCCGAATATAACGCTGCTTGTCGCAAAGATGTGATGAAGTTTACTAAAGAATGGGAAGACTTGACTCATAAAATGGGTTATTGGGTAGACATGAAAGACCCTTACATCACCTACGACAACCGATATATCGAGACACTTTGGTGGTTATTGAAGCAACTTCACAAGAAAGGTTTGCT
>CAMTOV010000050.1 GCA_947074235.1 uncultured Bacteroides sp.
TCATCAAAATATTTTATTATCTTATTTGCTTTGAGAACGTCTTTTTCTATTAAAGCATTCTTTAATTCAAAGTTATTGTAATCTTTGCTGATACCAATGTTTTTCTCTATTTGCTCGGATGTTACTCTTTTGACTCCTTGCGGCAGAGTGATGATTAGTTTTTCCAATTCACCAGTCAGGCGGTTCAAATCAGAGCCTACAAACTCTGCCAGCATAGATGCTGATTTTGCATCAATGTCTACCGTTTTTTTCTTCAAATAGGAAGAAATAAACCCAGGCAACGAACTATCTTTTATTTTTTTTGATTCAAATAAAACACCTATTTTATCTATTTCGCCAGCTATTTTTTTTCTTTTATCTAGCGATCCATGTTTATGGCAAAACACCAAAATAGTAGACATTAATGGTTTTTGTAGATAATAAACCAGTTCTTCTATTTTATCTAAAACTTGGGCTTCTTTTACGATTATCACTTGATATTCCGACATCATAGGATATCGCTTAGCTGCATTGATTATCGTATTGATATCAACATCCGCACCATATAAAACTGTTTGATTGAACTCTTTTTCGCTTTCACTCAAAACATTGTTTTCAATATAATTGGATATTAAATCAATATAATAAGACTCCTCTCCCATTAAATAGTAAATGGGAGCGTATTTTTTTTCATGAAGTCTTTTTAGAATATCGTCGCAGCTTATTTCCTGTTTTGCCATAATTGAATTTTACCAGTCGAATTTAAGATGTTTCACTGTTTTCTTTTCATCAATAATCATGCGAAGTGAAGCAATACCTATTTCCACATGCTCTTTCACATAGTTTTTAGTCACTATGCTGTCGCTTTTCTCGGTCTTTACACCTTCTGGAATCATTGGCTGATCGGACACAAGAAGAAGAGCACCAGTAGGAATGTGATTGGCAAAACCACAGCTAAATAAAGTTGCAGTTTCCATATCCACAGCCATAGCACGAGTTCTTGTCAAATATTCCTTAAACTCTTCATCGTGCTCCCAAATTCTGCGGTTGGTAGTATATACGGTACCAGTCCAGTAATCAAGAGCGTGGTCGCGAATGGCAGAAGAGACTGCGCGTTGCAGCATAAATGCAGGCAAGGCAGGAACTTCGGGTGGAAAGTAATCGTTGGAAGTACCCTCGCCGCGGATTGCTGCTAAAGGAAGAATTAAATCTCCAATTTTATTTTTCTTATCAATGCCACCGCATTTACCAAGAAACAAACACGCTTTAGGATGAATTGCACTCAATAAATCCATAATGATAGCTGCATTTGGACTTCCCATACCAAAGTTGATAATGGTCATACCTTCAGCACTTGCCGATATCATATTAGCATCTCTGCCAAATACAGGAACATTGAATTTTTCAGCAAAGATTTCTACATAATTATTAAAATTGGTAAGAAGAATATATTCACCAAACTCCTCTAAACCTCGTTTAGTATACCTCGGAAGCCAATTTGCTACAATTTCTTTCTTTGTTTTCATAACTTTCCATTAAATTTGTGTTCTCATCGAGATGAAAACCGTTATTTAACTTACAAAAATACTAAATGTTATTGTTAAACTTACCCGAATATAGCGCTAAAATTATTGAGCGAGATGGAAAAAATGTTATTTTCGATCCTATTCGTAAGAAATATGTAGCATTGACTCCGGAAGAATGGGTGAGACAAAACTTTGTACACTATCTTATCAACCATAAAGAGTATCCTTTATCGCTTATGGCCAATGAGGTGTTGATTAAACTAAATGGAACAAGCAAGAGATGCGATACCGTGTTGTATAATAGAGATTTAAGCGCAAGAATGATAGTAGAATATAAAGCACCTCACATTGAAATCACGCAAGAGGTATTCAACCAAATCACACGATATAATATGGCGCTAAAAGTTGACTATCTCATTGTAAGCAATGGATTGATGCACTACTGCTGCAAAATAGATTATGAAGCACAAACAGTAAGATTCTTAAAAGATATTCCTAGTTATAAAAACCTATAGAGATATTGATAGTTAAGGTGTATTCGTCTTCTGCATTATAATAGCATCTACATACCCATTTTTAGTTTTAAGCCAATCAACCAAGAGGCCTGTGCGCATGAATCCGCAAGAACTAAATAGAGCCAAACTATCTTGATTCTCTATTGAAATATGGGCATATAGTTGATGAATCTTCAAGAAATTAAATACATAATCGCAAAGCAACAACAAAGCATCTTTGGCATATCCTTCATGACGGAAGTTACTATGTATTGCAATACCTATGGCAGCACGAGAATGCAATGGTACAAAGTCGGCAATATCAATTGTGCCTAAAACACGATTATCTAACTTTCGATTTATCATTAATCGCAACTGCTTATCAGAATAAATATCATTTAGATTTCCTTCTATATATTGCTTAAGCAAATACTTAGAATAAGGAACAGTAAAACTACTTACATCCCACATTGTAGGATCATTTTCCATCTCATACATGATTTCAAGATCCTCAGGCTCAACTGCTCTTAAATATATCCGATCGTTATTTAAATAATTTGATTTCATCACCTTTATTTATTATTTTACAAATAAACCTCGCCGGGTGTTATAATGTTTTTGAAAACTGGATTATAAATACTAATTTGCAGATTATAATCAGCCATTTCCTCTAAAGCGGATAGAATTTCTGAATAAGAGTGCATTGTGGTATCATATATTAAATGAGAATACTTTGTTTGCTGCAAACTGTCATTGTTTTGTAAATAGACAAAAACCTCTTCTATTGTATTAAAATTCTGAACATCCTTACCTAAGCCATTATTATCAAGAATAGATTTGATTTGATTTAACTCTTCATTGTTGGAAACAATCAAAAAACGATGATTCGCAAGTTTGTTGGGATATAATTTCAACCGTTTTCTTTTTATGGCAACTATAAAAAGTTTAACCCACGTTTGAGCAGATATACCAGCTTGTACCAAACAACGTGAAAGTGAAGAGTAATTTTTGCCATGTTTTTTGAAAAATATACTCATTGCACCATAAAATACGCGCACATATTTATAAGAATTCTTAGACGTGCTTTCGCCTTTGTAATGAAGAATTGAGTAAGGTAAATAATAATTTTTAAACCCAGCTTCAATTATTCGATATGAGAGGTCAATATCTTCGCCATACATAAAAAAATCTTCATCTAGCAATCCCGATTTTTTCAAAGAACTGCTGCGTAGCATCATGTAAGCACCAGCCAAAACTGGTACAGAATGCTTCTTTTCTTTATCTAAATAAGACAAATAATAACCATCAAAATACTTATTGTTGGGAAATAAGCGATGGATGCCTGTAAGCCTCCAGAATGAAACAGAAGGAGAAGGATATCCTCTTTTAGATTCGGGCAAGAAGTGACCTGTAGGAGACAACATTTTTAAGCCACATGCCCCCACTTCTTTATTATTGTCCATAAAATAAAGCACGTCTTCGATGTTGCTTTCAGGCAATATAGTATCGGGGTTTAATACCAGCACATACTCCCCTTTTGATAATCTAATGGCTTGATTATTGGCCTTAGCAAAACCCACATTTTCGGTATTATATATATATGTAACTTGTGGAAAAAGCTGAGTGATATATGCCATTGAATCATCTGATGAAGCATTATCAACAACAAATACCTCCGATTCTATCTCTTTTAAAGATTTAAAAAGAGATTGTAGGCATTGTGCCAAAAAGTATTTTACATTATAATTTACAATAACGACCGATATCTTCATTCCGTTTTTTCGATGTGTAAATCTCTACGTAGTTTCTGTTCGCTTGGAATACAAAAGAAGGAAGCAGTGATGCCCATCAAAGCACACAAACCACCAGTATTGCTTAATGTGAAGAAGTAACAAAATATGCCGCAAAGCGTTACTGCAAGAAGCATAAATAAACGCAAACTGCTCCATACCATATATTCTTTCAATGCAAGTGTAATAGATAGGTTGCAAATACGTTTTTGCAACACCCAGTTGAATAGTTTTAAAGATGATGGAATAAATATTGCAGTTATCAATATCGTAATTGTTTCAAAGATATATACTTGTCGAAAATCATGAGCCAATAATCCTGTATAATATTCATCCAACTCTCCTACCACAAACAATATTAATGATAATAACCAATAACATATATATCCTATAATAAGAGCTTTAACTGTATTTCTTATTTCCTGTTCCATGCTTATTTTTAAATATTGCCAGTAAATAGGGTGCGGTTTATAATACTTTTTCCCAATGTCACCTCATCTGTATATTCCAATTCATCGCCTATCGATACACCGCGAGCCAATATACTTAACTTCACATCCATTTTCTCTAATTTTCTATAAATATAAAAGTTGGTGGTATCTCCTTCCATGGTGGTGCTTAATGCTAAAATCACCTCTTTGATATCTCCTTTTGACGCACGCTCTACTAGGCTTTCTATCTGTAAGTCGTTAGGCCCTACACCATCCATTGGCGATATTACACCTCCTAAAACGTGATAAAGACCACGAAATTGTTGAGTAGATTCAATAATCATCACGTCGCGAATGTTTTCTACTACACACACCAACGAAGCATCTCTATTAGGGTTGGCGCATATTTGACATACTTCAGTGTCGGATATATTATGGCAAACCTTACAGTATTTTACTTCATTCTTGAGTTTTATAATAGAGTTGCCAAATAGTTCTACCGTAGCTTTATCTTGCCGCAATAGGTGCAAAACAAGCCTTAGAGCCGTCTTTCTGCCTATACCAGGCAGTTTAGAAAACTCATTTATAGCTTTCTCGAGTAGAACAGATGGGTATTGTTGGTTCATATATTTATAACTGCAATAGTATGTTTTTGAACGCAAATATACTTACTTATTTAAAGATAACATCCTGTTTACAAAATAAATCGTAACTTTGCAAAACAACCATTATCGCAAAAAGGATGGTTTAAATCAAGAAATACATTATTATGGAGATAAATAGTGCAGAATTTGTTATAAGCAATACAGATGTTAAGAAGTGTCCTGCAGGACAACTACCCGAATATGCTTTTATTGGACGTTCCAATGTTGGCAAGTCTAGTTTAATCAATATGCTAACAGGAAGAACTAAGTTAGCTATGACCTCATCTACCCCCGGAAAAACCATGTTAATCAATCATTTTCTTATTAATAACAATTGGTATATCGTTGATTTGCCGGGCTATGGCTATGCAAAACGCGGACATAAAGGACAAGAGCAAATTCGCACTGTGATAGAAGATTATATCCTTGAACGAGAGCAAATGACCAATCTTTTTGTTTTGATTGACAGCAGATTAGAACCGCAAAAGATAGACCTTGAATTTATGGAATGGCTGGGTGAAAATGGAATACCATTCTCTATTGTATTTACCAAGGCCGATAAATTGAAAGGCGGAAAACTAATGAATAATATTAACTCTTATCTCAGAGAATTAAGAAAACAATGGGATGAACTTCCTCCTTATTTTATTTCCTCTTCAGAAAGTCGTTTAGGGAAAAAAGAGCTTTTAGAATATATCGAATCAATAAACAAAACTATAAATCAGAAATCGTAATTTATTTATTCATTTAATATTTAATCAACTATGAAACGTATGAAATCACAAAAAACGTCATTGCTATTATTTTTATGCTTAGTATTATCTTCAACTACTTGTTTTGGTCAGTCGTTGAGCAATCTTTTTAATAAAGATAATATAAACAAAGTAGTAAACACAGTAACAGGAGCCAACAACAATGTTCAGCTTGAAGGAACATGGACTTACTCGGGATCAGCTATTGAGTTTGAATCAGACAATTTATTAATGAAAGCAGGAGGTGCTGCAGCTTCCTCTGTAGCCGAAAAGAAACTTGATGAGCAATTAACCAAAGTAGGTATTAAGCCGGGACAAGTATCTTTTACTTTCAATGCCGATAGTACATTTACTTCAAATGTTGCAGGACGTTCGATGACGGGCACTTATTCTTATAATGCCACCGACAAACAACTTCAATTGAAAGTTGCTAAACTATTGAACGTAAATGCAAAACTAACATATAATACTAGTGATGTAGATTTACTTTTCAATTCTGATAAGTTATTAAAGCTCATAGCTTTTCTTTCTAAACAAACAAGTAGCACATCTTTAAAGGCTATTAGCTCGCTAGCAGATAGTTATGATGGAATGATGCTAGGGCTTGAATTGAAGAAGCAATAAATTATTTTACTTATATACACCAAGGGCCTGCCAACTTAAAATCAATAAGTTGGCAGGCCCTTGGTGTATTATACAATATCTATTAAATAAGATGATTTTTTATTCGTTTTATACGGGATTTAAAACTTACACAAATTACCTTGTATTTTGTGTAGGTTTACTCCTAAAAACAATACAAAATACAAGATGAAATGATACATTTAATAAACTCTATCAAATTACAATGTATTTTGAAACGTTGAGATATTCATGTTACTCAATACCAAACTTGTAGATACAACGGCTGTAATATACCTCTCCAGGACGAAGTACTGTAGAAGGAAAGTTTGGCTTATTGGGGCTATCAGCAAAGTGCTGTGTTTCAAAACAAATTGAATTTCTTTTAGGATAAGCAATATTATTTTTCCCTATTAATGCACCTTTATGACCATTGGCTGTAAAAACATGTAGGCCGGGTTCATTAGTATATACTTCCATTGTTCTTCCCGATTCATTGTCAACTAATCGTGCAGCAAGTGTGTTTTCGTTATTATTGGTGTTGAGCACCCAGTTATGATCGTAGCCTTTAGTAACGTTGAGTTGCATTATATCATCATCTATTCTTTCGCCAATCACATGGGGTTTTCTAAAATCAAAAGGAGTATCAGCAACTTCCAAAATTTCACCAGTCACACACTTCAAAGAGTCATAAGGAGTATAATAATCTGCATTAATAAAGAGTTCTTGATTTTCAATACTATTATTAAGGTTGCCCGACAGATTAAAGAAAGAATGGTGAGAGAGATTAATCACGGTAGGTTTGTCAGTATAAGCTTCATATTTAATATCTAGTTCGTTATTATCTGTCAGCGTATAGGTTAAAACAACATTTAGATTACCTGGAAATCCATTTTCACCATCTGGAGACAATAATGTAAGTGTTAGTTGATTATCATTAAAACTCTGAACACTCCATACTTTAGTAGCAAAACCCACTGTTCCGCCATGAGCACAATGCATACCGGTATTTGGCGATAATTGATAAGTAATTGAATCTAAAGTAAATGTTGCATTTAAAATTCTACCAATATATCTGCCAATTGTAGCTCCAAAGTTTTGTTTATTATTTAAATAATCATCAATATTAGAGAATCCACACACAATATCCTCATACTGTCCATTTCTATCAGGCGTCATTAGCGAAACAACTCTAGCTCCATAATTTGTAATACAAGCCTCTGCCCCATTTTTGTTTTTTAAAACAAACAATTCAATGGGTTGATTATCCAGTTGAGCTGAAAAATCATTAGGATTAATTCCAGATTGTGTTATTTGTGACTGAGTGCATGATATTCCTATTAAAGATAAAATGAAAACATAGGATATAATTGTGATAATTTTATTATAATTTTGCATACTCTTATATTAGTAATTTTAATACATTTTCGCAAATGTACTGTATTATTTTAAAATAAATACTATACCTTTGCTTTACTTTAAATGATAAAATAAATAAAATATGAAGAAGCTATTACTATTTGTTGCTATTCTAACTTTTACTATAGGGCACACATTTGCACAAGGAAAAGCAGATATTAAATTTGATCAAACAAAGTACGATTTAGGCACTTTTCCTGAATCCAACCCTGTAGTTAGCGGAGTTTTTACCTTTACAAATATAGGTGATGCCCCTCTTGTTATTCATCAAGCCGTAGCATCATGTGGATGTACTGTTCCTGAGTATACAAAAGAGCCAATTTTACCTGGTGAGTCTGGGTCTATCAAAGTTACATATAACGGTACTGGCAAATATCCAGGCCATTTTAAAAAGTCAATCACTATCCGTTCCAATGCAAAAACAGAAATGATGCGTTTGTATATTGAAGGAAATATGACGCCAAAAGAAAAAGAGTAATTGATTAACAATATATTAAAAGGAGAATCTTTCGGTTCTCCTTTTTTTTTGCTTTCTTTGATGCTGTTTTAAAAAACACAATAACACATTATTTACGTATATGAAACAAGAAGAAGACAAATTTACGGGACTGCCCGAGAATGCGTTTAGAGAGTTAAAACCAGGAGAAGTTTACAATCCTTTAATGAGCCCCGGCAAGAGTTACCCTGAGGTAAACTTCTGGTCGGTAAGTTGGGGTATAGCAATGGCTATTCTTTTTTCTGCAGCTGCAGCATATTTAGGATTGAAGGTTGGTCAAGTATTTGAGGCTGCTATACCTATTGCTATTATTGCTGCAGGTGTTTCTGGTGCTACTAAACGAAAAAATGCCTTAGGTGAGAATGTAATCATCCAATCTATAGGTGCTTGTTCGGGTGTTATCGTTGCCGGAGCTATTTTTACCCTTCCCGCACTTTATATTTTACAAGATAAATATCCCGAAATGACTGTTACATTCATGCAAGTGTTTATTAGTTCGCTTCTAGGGGGTGTATTGGGTATATTATTCTTAATACCTTTTCGTAAATATTTTGTAAGCGATATGCACGGACAATATCCTTTTCCTGAGGCAACTGCAACTACACAGGTGCTTATTTCGGGCGAAAAGGGAGGGAGCCAAGCTAAACCTCTATTATTGGCCGGATTGATTGGTGGTCTTTATGATTTCGTAGTAGCTACATTTGGTTGGTGGAATGAGAACTTTACTACTCGTGTTATATATGGTGGTGAAATGCTAGCCGAAAAAGCCAAACTGGTATTTAAAGTCAATACAGGAGCAGCTGTATTAGGTTTAGGTTATATTGTAGGTTTAAAATATGCAGCTATCATTTGTGCCGGTTCTTTAGCTGTATGGTGGATTATCGTTCCTGGTATGGCTCTATTTTGGGGTGATAGCATATTAAATGCATGGAATCCGGAGATTACAACGGCATTAGGCATGATGAGTCCTGAAGAGATTTTTAGATATTATGCTAAAAGCATTGGTATTGGCGGTATTGCTATGGCTGGTATTATTGGTATTATCAAATCGTGGAGCATCATTAAAAGCGCTGTTGGACTTGCTGCCAAAGAGATGAGAACTAAAGATAATGTAGAGAAGTCTGTTCTACGTACACAACGCGATTTATCAATGAAGTTTATTGCAATTGGTTCTGTTATCACATTAATCCTTATTACTTTATTCTTTTACTTTGATGTGATGCAAGGCAATTTGCTTCACACCATAGTTGCCATTATCCTTGTGGCCGTTATTGCCTTCTTGTTTACCACAGTTGCTGCCAATGCTATTGCAATTGTAGGCACTAACCCAGTTTCGGGCATGACGCTTATGACTCTTATTCTAGCTTCCGTAGTGATGGTGGCAGTTGGATTAAAAGGTCCATCAGGCATGGTTGCTGCTTTAGTAATGGGAGGTGTTGTTTGTACCGCTCTTTCAATGGCGGGCGGATTTATTACCGACCTTAAAATTGGTTATTGGCTTGGTAGTACACCAGCCAAACAGGAAACATGGAAGTTTTTAGGTACTATTGTGTCTGCCGCAACTGTAGGTGGTGTAATGATTATCTTGAATAAATCATATGGTTTCACAAGTGGAGCGCTTGCTGCGCCACAAGCCAATGCTATGGCAGCTGTTATCGAGCCTCTTATGAGTGGTGTTGGTGCTCCTTGGTTGCTTTATGGCATAGGTGCAGTAATAGCTATCATCTTAACTCTTTGCAAAGTACCCGCGCTTGCTTTTGCCTTAGGTATGTTTATCCCATTAGAACTGAATATCCCATTGGTAGTGGGTGGAGCTATCAACTGGTATGTCACTACACGCAGCAAAGATGCAGCTTTAAATGCTGAACGTGGAGAAAAAGGCACCCTACTCGCTTCAGGTTTTATAGCCGGTGGTGCATTAATGGGAGTAGTTAGCGCAGCACTTCGTTTTGGTGGTGTTGATTTATTAAATGAAGTATGGTTAGGCAATGCATGGTCTGAAATATTGGCGCTTGTAGCATATGCATTCCTTATTATATATTTGATAAAAGCATCTATGAAGGTTAGCAAATAATAGCTTTTATATATCACTATGGATTTAATAAGTATTAAATACATATTTCTCTTGGTTGCCATCTCTTTTGGCAACCAAGTTTTTTCTCAAGCCAATGACATTGTTCTTCGCAATGCTTCATTATTCATCAATACTCCCTATAAAGCTCATACGCTAGAAGTTAATAATACCGAATCGCTTATTATTAATCAAGAAGAGGTTGATTGCACTACATTCGTCGAATATGTTCTCGCTATGTCATTGTCAAACTGTCACACCAAAACAACTAGCGATAGCGCTTTTGTTAATTACCTTCGTTGCATAAGATATCGCGATGGTAATATAAACGGTTATACATCACGATTGCATTATATGTCTGAATGGATTGACAACATAGTAAATCAAGGACTAGTTTCAGATATTACTTCAAAATATGGTTCATCCGAAATGACATTATCTCTATCTTATATGTCTTCCAATCCTCATTATTATGCACAATTAAAGAATTCACCAAGCAATCTTTCAAAGATGAAAGCCATTGAAACAACTTTAAATGGCAAAAAGGTTCGTTGGTTGCCCTCTGATTCTATTTCACTGCATGGACCTGATTTTATAGAGGATGGTGATATAATAATGATAACTACCAATATCAAGGGATTGGATATAGCACATGTTGGCTTTGCCATTCACAATCAATCTAACGAGTTATGCCTTTTGCATGCATCATCAAGACACAAAAAAGTAGTTATTGATTCACAGCCCTTGAAGCAATTATTGATTGGCAATAGTAAATGGACCGGAATAAGAGTTTTGAGAATGAATACTTCACACCCTTAAACTAATAAATATGAAGAGAAAAATTTTATCTGTATTTCTATTGACATTATTGGTAAATGTCACTCAGGCTTTTGCTCAAGATGATTGGGCCAACTTGAAACAATTTCAAGAAGCAAACAGCACTCTTGGTGCACCTGCCGAAGATGAACAAAGAGTTGTATTTATGGGAAATTCAATAACCATTGGATGGATAAATACTTGTCCCGACTTTTTTAAAGACAGACCTTATATAAATAGAGGTATAAGCGGACAAACTACACCACAGATGCTACTTCGTTTTAAGCAAGATGTAATTGATCTGCAACCCAAAGTGGTAGTAATTCTTGCCGGAACAAACGATATTGCTGGTAATACCGGTCCATCTACACAAAAAATGATTGAAGATAACTTAGCATGTATGGTTCAATTGGCACAAGCCAATAACATTGAAGTAATATTATGCTCTGTGCTACCGGCAAGTGATTATCCTTGGCGCCCAGGTTTAAATCCCGATAAGAAGATACCTGCATTAAACAAATGGATTGAGCAATATGCCAAACAGAATAACTGCATTTACGTAGATTATTTTTCTGTTTTAGCCAATGAAGAAAATGGCATGAATAAGGATCTTGCTTATGATGGTGTGCATCCTACTGCAGCTGGCTATGCCATTATGGCTCCTCTTGTAGAAGAAGCAATCCAAAAAGCAAAAAAATAACAGTTATTGTTTTAAAAGCAATTTGCGCAAAGCATTGTCGAGGCGTCGCTTCACTTCATCCATCTGAATCTCATAGCCGAGTTCTTGCTGAAGTGATGTGACGCCTTTATCTATAAACCCACACGGATTGATGTATCTAAAATAGCGCATATCGGTATTTATATTAAAAGCCAATCCATGCATACTTACATATCGACTACACCTCACTCCTATCGCACATATCTTTCGTGCTTTCTTAGTATCTCCATCTATCCATACACCAGTAGCCTTTTCTAGTCTGCTTGCTTTTATTCCATACTGCTGGCAAACATTAATAACTGCTTCCTCCAACAAATGAACGTATTCTTTCAGCCCAAGAGAAAAATCCTCAAGATTTAATATCGGATAACACACCAGTTGGCCTGGTCCATGATACGTAATATCGCCACCACGGTCAATATGAAACAAACTAGCATCAATCTCTTTTAATTGCGCTTGGCTTATGAGCATATTGTTATCTTTACCACTACGTCCTAATGTGTAAACATGAGGATGATCGCACATAATAATCTGATTTACATAGGGTAAACTACTCATCTTTGCGTTTATAGTATTATCAAAAATAGAAGTCTGCAAGCCCCACGCTTTAGCATATTCTATTCTTCCCCAATCAACAGTTTTTAGTTCCATAATAAACAAAGATAGTCTAAATTATATATAATCTGAAAAATAACAGTATTTTTGCTATTCAATTATTATAAAAAAAAATACTACTATGCCAACGGAATTTCCTCAAGTAGATTTGCCTTGCGAGATTGTTGCTTGGCCTGACGTAACAGAAGATATTTTAAATATATATAAGCAGTCGTGCAGATTGAAGGCTTCAATCTTTTGTGTTTGCATGGAAGGCGACATGAAAGCTTCAATCAATCTTATTGATTATGAGATTAAACAAAACGACTTAGTTACACTTCTGCCAGGCACTATTATTCAATTTAGAGAAAGAACCGAAAAAGTTAAACTCTCATTTATAGGGTTTTCGGCAGAATGTCTCGAACGAATCAATTTGATTAAGAAGTTTTCTAAATCATTTGCAAAGGTGTCTGAGTATCCTGTAGTGGCATTGATGCCCGAAATAGCTAGTTATTTTAATGATTACTTCACCTTGATATCTCGCGTTACCTACAATGAGGACGTTAAGATGTCTTACGAATCGATAGAGGCTGTGGTTCATTCTACTACTGTGGCTGTTGATGCTGTTTATCAAACCTATTCGGGCATTGCTCGTCCTATCACTCGAAAAGAGGAAATATGCAAAGAGCTAGTACAATTAGTTACTCAATACTATTCTACAGAGCGTAAAGCGCAGTTTTATGCCGATAAACTTGGCATATCTTTGCAACACCTTAGCACCACTGTAAAACAAGTGACCGATAAGAATGTGCTCGACATTATATCTTATGTAGTAATTATGGATGCAAAGGCGAAATTGAAATCGACTACAATGACAATACAAGAGATTGCCTATTCACTCAATTTCCCCAATGCGTCATTTTTTGGCAAGTATTTTAAACGCTATGTAGGTATGACTCCTTTGGATTTTAGAAACAGTTGATTTTTATTTTGAGCGTGCTAAACTCAATGAATTTAAAACCACACTTACACTAGAAAATGCCATAGCAGCACTAGCAATCATTGGGTTTAGCAATATGCCAAACAGCGGGAAAAGAACTCCTGCTGCAATAGGAATACCTATTAAATTGTATATGAATGCCCAAAATAAGTTTTGTTTTATCAAGCGTACTGTTTTCTTTGATAAATTAAAAGCTTGAGGAAGAAGCATTAAGTCAGATGTCATCAAAGTAACCATTGATACATCCATTGCTATATCTGTGCCTTTGCCCATTGCAATGCTTACATCAGCAATTGCCAATGCTTGCGAATCGTTTATACCATCACCAATCATAGCTACACACTTATCTTGCAATTGCAATTCTCTTATGAAGTTTTCTTTATCTTCGGGCAATGCATCTGCTTCAAATTGATCTATTTTCAACTTTCTAGCTACAGATTGAGCTGTTTTATATCCATCACCCGTTAGCATACACACCTCTATACCTTGCTCTTTAAGTTTTTCTACAGCTTCGATTGATGTGGGTTTAATGGCATCGGCTACAGCTATTATAGCCATTAGGTTGTTTTTCATTCCAAAATATACCAGTCCATATCCATTGGTTTCAAATTCCAATAACTCTTCTATTACCGAGTTGGGCAGTGTAGCATTATTGTCGTTGATAAGCTTATGACTACCTATCCAGTAAGTCTCGTTTTCAAAAACCACCTCTATACCTTTGCCGGTGATGCTTTCAAAACCAGTTAAGTTGATTGGTTCAACCCCTTCTTCATGCAAAGCTACAATTATGGCTTCAGCCAACGGATGTTCTGATTTCATCTCGGCTGTCAATAATACATTTTTCAATGCCTCATATTCTTTCTTCACCCATATCCATCCTCGCACAGTGGGATGCCCCTCGGTGAGCGTGCCTGTTTTGTCTAGCACTACCACATCTACTTTGCACATTTGCTCTAGCGCTACAGCATCTTTTATAAGAATATGCTTGCTGGCGGCCTTTCCTATTCCTACCATCAAAGCCGTTGGGGTGGCAAGTCCTAGTGCACACGGACAGGCAATTACCAACACCGATACGGCAGATAATACTCCGTAAGAAATAACCTGTGTACCACCAATTGCCCACCATAATATAAAGGTTAGCAATGAAATGATAAGCACAACTGGCACAAAAATCCCAGTTACTTTATCAACAATGCGTTGCACCGGAGCTTTGCTACCTTGAGCCTCTTGCACCATCTTTATAATACGTGCCAATACCGTTTCACCGCCTACTTGCGAGGCTTTGATAATGAAAGAACCTTTCTGGTTGATAGTACCAGCCAACACCTTGTCACCTATATTTTTCTCAACAGGGATAGGCTCTCCGCTTATCATACTTTCATCCACATAGGAGTTTCCTTCGCTTAAAGTGCCGTCAACAGGAATTTGCTGTCCAGGGCGCACTATAACACTATCTCCTATCAACAATTGTTCAATTGGAATCTCCATTTCCACCCCATCGCGCATCACAAAAGCCGACTTGGGTTGTAGTCCCATCAATTTTTTTATGGCCGCCGAAGTATTTCCTTTAGCTCGCTCCTCCATCAGCTTGCCGGTTAATACAAATGCAATAATAGCTACCGATGCCTCATAATAAACATGAGGTTCGAGACCACGATCATACCAAAATTGAGGAAAAAACGTATTGAACAAGCTGAATAAAAAGGCTATCGAGGTACTTAATGCTACTAACGTATCCATATTGCATCGTCCTTGCACAGCCTGTTTCCACGCACCTATGTAGAATGAGTTGCCAAAAAACACCATCACCGGTATGGCCAGAATCAATTGAACAATATTGGAGAAAGACATGTGCATAAATACCATCGAAAGCAGCATCATAGGCACTGCAAATATCCATGCACCTATTACCTGTCTTTTCAATGTTTTATAATGCTTCAGCTGCTCTTTCTCTTGCAACTCCTCACGTTTACTCTGTTCAGATTCAACTATCAAATCATATCCTCCAGCTTGTATAGCAGATTTAAAATCTGATGCCGATACCATATCCTTATCGTAAGAAACGGTTAAAGAATTGGAAGCTAAGTTGACCGATGCTTCTTTTACACCATCCATCTTGCTCATAATTTTTTCTACATTGGCCGCACAACCGGCGCAGTGTAGTTTTAATACGGGATAGGTAGCTTTAATTATTTTGTTCATATTATATTAACCGATTATTTTGGCTATTTGTTTCAAGTAGTTTCA
>CAMTOV010000051.1 GCA_947074235.1 uncultured Bacteroides sp.
AAACTAAATAATCATTGAAACGGATATTCCAATTAAAGGAGTATCCGTTTTCTTTTAAATAAGCATCCCTATTTTATATCTGTAATTCACCTAAAATTATGTCACTGATTTGAATTGTGTTTGTTCACCACTGCTCCAATTAAGGAAGTGAAAGCCTCATATAACGAATTCATAAGTTTCACCATATAATTTCCAAAAATTATAATCTATTCATATTTAGGCATATTCAACTCTTTACATCTAATACATTTGTTACATTTTATAATAAAAATGATGCAATGTAACAAAATTGTTGATAAATGAAACAATTATTATATCTGTCACATACACACATAAATATATTTGCACTGACGAAATTCATGAATCTCATCGTCTATTATTAACTTTAAAACTATTACAAATGTCGGAAAACAATTACCAACGAATCTACGTACTAGTTGTATTCGTACTAATGGGAATTTCTTCCTTTGCCCAACAATTACCAGTAAAAGGTAAGATTGTGTCGCATAACGATAATGAACCTATTATTGGAGCTACTATTATTGAAAAAGGAACCAACAATGGAACAGTATCTGATTTAGATGGCAATTTTACTTTGAATTTAATTAATTCGAAAGCTCAAATTGTAGTGTCGTATATAGGATATGTTACTCAGATTCTAAACGCTGCACCAAATTTACAAGTATCGCTGCTTGAAGACTCACAAAATTTAGAGGAGGTAGTTGTAACAGGCTATACAACACAACGCAAAGCAGATTTGACTGGGGCAGTATCCATAGTTTCAGTAGATGAAATGCGTAAACAGGCCGAAAATAATCCTATGAAAGCATTACAGGGTAAGGTAGCGGGTATGATGGTAACAAATGATGGAAATCCTGCTGGAAAGGCATCTGTCCGTATAAGAGGTATCGGCACACTCAATGATAACGACCCTCTTTATATTATAGATGGAATACCTACGAAAAGTGGGATGCATGAACTAAACTCTAATGATATAGAAAGCATTCAAGTATTGAAAGATGCTTCTTCAGCTAGTATATATGGGTCGAGAGCTGCAAATGGAGTAATTATTATTACTACTAAAAAAGGTAAAGAAGGTAGAATACAAATTAATCTAAATGCAGGAATTACAACAAATTGGTATGCATCGAAAATGGATATGCTTAATACAGAAGAATATGGTCAAGCATTATGGCAAGCTTCTGTTAATGGAAGTAAAGATCCTAATAGCAACAATTTAGGATATACTTTTGATTGGGGATATGATAACTCTGGAAATCCACAGTTGAATAAAATCGTTTTACCTGAATATATTGACGCTAATCGTACTATGAAAACATCTAATACAGATTGGTTTGATGCTATTACTCGTACAGGAATAATGCAAAATTATGACTTATCAATAAGCAATGGAACAGAAAAAGGGAGTTATTATTTCTCATTGGGTTATTTGAAAAATGAAGGTATTGTGAAAAATAGTGAATTTGATCGTTTTTCAGCCCGAGTAAATACGGATTTTAAACTACTTAATGGTCTTGTTACTATCGGTGAGAATTTAACTATCAATAACACTCATGAAATAGAAGCTCCAGGTGGCGTTTTAAATACTGCTTTGCAGGCTTTACCAGTAATACCTATTTATACAGAAGATGGTGGCTGGGGAGGTCCTACAGCAGGCATGAATGACAGGCATAATCCTGTTCGATTGATTGATGCCGTAAAGGATAATAAGTATTCTTATTGGAGAACTTTTGGTAATGCTTTTATTTCTATTACTCCTTTAAATGGATTAGAGCTTCGAACTAATTTTGGTATCGATTATGGCAATTATTATAAACGAGATTTAGTAAGAAAATATAAATCAGGATATTTAGAAAATGATGTAAATTCAGTGAGTTTAAACCAAGGACATTGGCTTAAATGGAATTGGAATGCTTTAATATCATATAAACGTCAAATAAAACAAAATAGAATAGATGCTTTACTCGGAGTTGAATTGTTTCGCCAAACAGACACAAACTTTGCTTCATATCGTGAAGGATTCGAAATTGAAACTCCAGAATATATGTGGCCAGATTTAGGAACAGGTAAATCAGTATCTTCTGGGTCATCGACAGGTTATGCCTTATTATCATATTTTGGGAAAGTTAATTATTCGTATGCAGACCGTTATTTGTTTTCTGCAACGCTTAGATACGATGGCTCATCAAGATTTGGTAAAAATAATAGGTTTGGTACTTTCCCCGCATTTTCAGCCGGTTGGCGTTTGAGTGAAGAGACTTTTTTAAAAAATAATACAGATATATTGTCTGATTTAAAACTACGTATTGGTTGGGGACAAACAGGTAATCAAGAGATAAGTAACACTGCTGTATATAATATTTATGTTCCTGATTATGGTATAGGAGATCCAACTTGGGGAGTGATTCGAGGTACGGCTTATGATATTTATGGAAAAGGTTACGGCGATTTATTGTCAGGTTTTAAATTGGCACAGCTAGCGAATGATGATTTAAAATGGGAGACAACAACTCAAACCAATATAGGAATTGATTTTGGGTTATGGAATAATTCTTTTTATGGAACTGCAGAATACTATCTAAAGAAGACTAAAGATATTTTGGTTTTACCTCCCTACTTAGCAGTAATGGGTGAAGGTGGCGAAAGATGGGTTAATGGTGCTTCAATGGAGAACTGGGGTTTAGAGTTTAGCTTAGGATACCGAAATAGTACAGAATTTGGTTTGTCTTATGATATCACTGCCAATATTTCTTCTTATCGCAATAAAGTAACACATTTACCAGAAGAAGTTCAAAATTCCTATGGAGGAAATGGAGACAATGATAATATTTTGGGACGATCTTTAAATTCAATTTATGGATACGTAGCAGACGGATTATTTAAAACAGATGACGAGGTGAATAACTCAGCCGAGCAAACTGGCAAAGCTTTAGGACGAATTAGATATAAAGACTTAAATGGAGATGGTCGCATAACTGATGCCGATCGTACTTGGATTGGTGTACAACATCCTGATTTTATGTATGGACTGAACATTAATTTGAATTATAAAGGAATTGATTTGACTGTTTTTCTTCAAGGAATTCACAACATAGATATTGTGAATGAACAAAAATTTCATACAGATTTTTGGAGCGTATCTGAAACAGGGTCTAATAAAGGTCGTAGACTATTAGATGCATGGAGCCCTACTAATACAACAAGCAATATTCCTGCATTAAGTATTACAGATACTAATTGGGAATCTAGAATGTCTACCTATTTTGTAGAAAATGGCTCATATCTAAAGCTAAGAACTTTGCAGTTAGGATATACTTTCCCAAAAACGATAATTAGAAAATTACGTATGGATAATTTACGTCTCTATATAAGCGGTCAGAATTTATTTACAATTAAGAGCAAAAGCTTTACAGGAGTTGACCCTGAAACTGCTGGATTTGGTTATCCAATCCCTACAACTTTTACAGCTGGTCTTAATCTTACGTTTTAAAAATATACCATGAATGATATGAAAACTTTATATATTAATTTACTGTGTTGCTTGTTTTTATTAGTAACAAGCTGTTCTGACTTTTTGGAAATAAAACCAAATGGTGTCTTATCGGAATCTGACATTAGTGGAGTTTCACAGGTTGACGCAATGGTTATATCTGCTTATTCCATGCTTGGCAATGACCACTATGATTCTCCATGGAGCCTATGGCCCTATGGTAATGTTCGGTCGGATGATGCTTATAAAGGAGGACGTGATGAGGCAGATATACAAAACTTTCATTTTTATGAAGTTTGCAGCAATATATTGCCAGATTTTGGCGAACCAGATGTGTTTTGGTATCAATGTTATGTTTCGATTGCACGCTGCAACAGAGCTATCAATATATTGAAAACGTTATCTGAAGTGGAGTATCCAGAAAAAGAAAAGCGTATTGGTGAATGTCGATTCCTAAGAGGACACTTTTATTTCTTATTGAAAATAATGTTTAAATACATGCCTTATATTGATGATGCTGAATTGATTAATGACTATGCTAATATTTCTAATCGTCGATATTCAAATGATGAATTATGGGATAAAATTGCAGGTGACTTTAAAGCGGCATATGATGCTTTACCCAGTGTTCAATCTGATTTAGGAAGACCTGATTCTTATGCGGCAGCTGCTTATTTAGCTAAAACTTATCTTTATAAAGCATATCAGCAAGATGAAAAACATGATGTTATAGGAGTTAATGGTGATGATCTACAGCAGGTCCTATTATATACTCAAGAAGTTTTAAACTCAACATATTCCTTGGAAAGGGATTTTGCAAATAATTTCCTTCCTGGTAGTTATGAAAATGGTAGAGAATCTATTTGGGCTGTACAATACTCTTTGGATGATGGAACGAAATTTGGTCGTTTAAATTTTGGTGATGTTTTGAATGTACCAATGAAATTCACTGGATCTTGTGACTTTCATAAGCCAAGTCAAAATTTAGTAAATGCATTTAAGACCACAAATGGTACGCCTCAACAAGGTGTATTTAATAAAGTTGATTATAATGAATTGACAGACAAAGTTGATCCACGTTTATATCACACTGTGGCACTTCTTAATAAACCTTACAAATATGATAAGTCCAATGTTTTTAATGAAAGTTGGACACGTACATCTTCTGTGTATGGATATTATTCTTCACTAAAAGAAAACGTAGCTTTGAATGATCCGCATTCAGTGCTATTAGATCCATTCCGTGGTAATAGTAAGAATCGAATAGTGTTGCGTTTTGCGGATGTTTTACTAATGAGAGCAGAAGCGTTAATTGAATTAAATCGTGAGCAAGAAGCTCTTCCTTTAATTAATCTTATAAGAGAACGTGCAAAGTCTAGTGTTAAGTTGATAGATTATGTCAACAATGTTGAGATAGAACTTTATCAACCAGGTGTAAATTGTGTTTGGAATAACAACTTTGCTAAGCAAGCTTTACGTTTTGAACGTCGATTGGAGTTTGCAATGGAGGGCAATCGTTTTTTTGATTTGGTAAGATGGGGCATTACTGAAGAGGTTTTAAATGAATATTATCTTGAAGAGTCTTCTAAGAGATCATATTATACGGGTGCAAAATTTCAACGGAATAAATCAGAGTATCTCCCTATACCACAAAATCAAATAAGCTTTAGTAAAAAGTTATATCAACAGAATTTTAATTATTAATTTTTAGAATTTGACGATTTATGAAAAAACTATTATATATATTAAGTTTGCTATTAATATCTTCAAGCTGCTATGATCGCGATATAGTAGCAGATGCTCCAATCGTAGGGGAATTAGAAGGTTTTACATATTTAATAGATGATGATACACTTAGAGTGGAATGGAAATTACCAGTCAGTGACAATGATCTACGTGTACAGATTAACTCGACAGAAGGAACTACTTATACCTCTGAAAATGCTTCTTCATATAATTATGGTGTAATTAGAGTAGGAAAAGAGTATCGATTTACTTTTAAAGTTATGGATAGTTCTGAAAACCTATCTTTAGGTAAAACTATACATTTCACTCGCAAAGGAGGGGAATCTGTACGAGATCTTAAGGCTATGCAAATAGATAAAACGAAAAATGTTTTCTTATCGTGGAATTTACCAAATGAAACATTGACAAAAGTAGAAGTTAGATATGGCAAAGAAAAAGTAGAATTGAGTGGACATGCCACGGAGTGTTTAATCGAAAACTTAGAAGATAAGGATTATAACTTTGGTGTTATTAGTTTTAATGATAAAGGACAATCCTCAGAAACAATTTATAAAAAACTACGTGTTGGATCTACTAAATTTGCTTTTTTGGGGAATTATTCTAGTTACGATGATTTTAAAAATTATGCAGATGATGATGAATTGGGTGCAGCTTTTTGGTTTTTTGAGAAATCGGGCTTTGATGTTGACTATATTTCTTTCGATGATATTGTATCTGGATTAGATTTAAGTAAATATAGAGCATTGTGGTGGATTTATGATTCTGAGAATGGAATAGAACTTCCTGAAATTGCTAAAGATGCAAGTTACGCTATAAGTCATTATCATGCTAATGGAGGAGGATTGCTTTTGAATACTCATTCAGTTGCATATTTATGGGAAATAGGACGTTTGACAGATAGATACAATAAAACTATTGGTAATAATGCGGGCTTTCATAACTTAGATGTTTGGGGTATGAATATACAAATAGGAAATCACGATGAAAGCGAACATCCTATTTATGAGGGAGTAGAACTTACTATTAATAATAACTCTCAAAAAATAGTTAACTTAATAGGTCCTGGATGGAAGGAAGATCATAATTATGTACAAATAGAGGTTCCTTCTTATTATGGTTTAGGAAATGCTGATGAAAAGGCATATGAAGCTTTTAAATCTCGTGGAATAAGAGTTTTAGGGATGTGGAGCCATATTCAGGATTATTATATGTTTGCAAATTTCGAATGCGAACCTACCGAATCGTTTAGTGGGACAGCAATAGCAATAGGGTTAGGTGGATTTGAATGGAATCAGAATAATGATGATGGAAGCAAAGTAAATCCATATATTGATGGATTGAAACAGAATATCTACCAAAGAAATATAGAGTTGATAACTAAGAATATATTGGATTATCTTAAAACAAAATAACTATGAAAACATATCTATTATACAAAAGATCTATTACATTTCTAATTCTATATTTATGTATTTCCTTGGTTGGATGTAACGATGATAATATAGATTATATTTACGACGATTCTAATACTTATTATGAAGAATTATATCGTCCTATGCTTCATTTTACGCCTCAAAAATATTGGATGAATGATCCTAATGGTATGGTTTACCTAGATGGTGAGTATCATTTATATTATCAATATAACCCACAGGCAGCTGTTTGGGGTAATATGAGTTGGGGACATGCTGTAAGCAAGGATCTTATTCAATGGGAACATTTGCCAGTTGCAATGACTAAAGATAATTTGGGTGAAATATTTTCAGGGTGTGCTATAGTTGACGTGAATAATACTGCAGGCTTTGGGGAAAATGCTTTAATCGCAATTTATACTTCTAGCGGTGAAAGACAAACTCAAAGTATAGCATATAGTTTAGATAAAGGAAGGACTTTCGAAAAATATGCAGGAAATCCGGTTCTTCCAAATGATGGACGTGCTGATTTTCGTGATCCTAAAGTTTTTTGGTATGAAGAGGGTAATTACTGGGTAATGACAATTGCTACTTCGCAAACGATATCTTTCTATCGATCTGATAATTTAAAAACATGGAACTTTTTAAGTGAATTTGGTGAAGGTGTAGGTGCGCATGGGGGTGTATGGGAATGTCCCGATTTAATAAAAATGAGTTATAGCGGTGATGATAAGTGGGTTTTGCTTGTTAGTATTAATCCTGGAGGCCCTAATGGAGGATCAGCAACTCAATATTTTATTGGAAGTTTTGATGGTGTAAATTTTGTGGCAGATTCTTTGCCTTATCCAATGTGGCTTGATTATGGTAAAGATAATTATGCTGGAGTTACATGGAGTAATGAACCCACAGGAAGACATCTATTTATTGGTTGGATGAGTAATTGGCAATATGCAGGGATTGTACCTAGTATGACATGGAGAGGAGCAGCTACACTGCCTCGTGAATTGACATTGAAATCACATCCATCAGGTTATCCTGTTTTGGCATCTGACGTAATTGCTGATGTAAGTATTATAGCAAATCAATGGCAAGATTTTTCAAATTCTTCATATATCTATGACTTACATGTTGAAAGACCTTATGAGTTAAATATTTCAATTATTGCAGACAAGAATTCAAAAGGCTTTTTTACTCTTAAAAATGAAATTGATGAAAAGGTTGTTTTTGAATTAGATTGTGTTGATAACAAACTAATTATTGATCGGTCAGCATCTGGTGTAAGCTCTTTTTCTAATGATTTTAGAATGCAAGTTATTTCTCCTATAGATGCAATAACAAATAAAATAGATATTAAATTATATATTGATTATTCTTCAATAGAATGTGTTTTGAATGACGGTATTATTCAACAGACAAACCTAGTTTATCCACAGAAAATATACTCCATATTAGATTTAAGTTATTTAGAAGGAGCTTTTGTTGTTGAAAAAGTTGCTTTACGAACATTTGATAGTATTTGGTAAATTAACATATAATAAATTAAGACATAAATTATGAATATAGAATTAAATATATCCTTACTACATGATAAAATATATCGTTTTTATTTAATAGTATTTCTTACATTTTTTACTTCATCCTGCCAAGCCACAATACCTCCTATTACTATTAAGCGTTTGGGCGGTGATCAAAGCTTGATTTATCTTGGTAAGGATAAAAGATATCTACTGCTTCCTGTTGAAGAAGCAATGCCGGAAGCACGTATAGATATGATTGTAAATAACCAGTTGGCTGGAGGAATGAATGTGCGTTTAGCAAGAGAAAAAATCGATTATTTCGTGCCGATAGAATTGACGGGATTGAATCATAAGTCTCTTGTGTTTCAAATGAAGCATATCCCAGATAGTGCTATTTGTTGGCGAGCAATCGATTTATCAGATGAGTATGATACTTCTAATAATGAAAAGTTTCGTCCTGTCTATCATTTCACACCTCCTTATGGATGGATGAATGATCCAAACGGAATGGTTTATAAAGACGGAACCTATCACTTGTTTTATCAATACAATCCTTATGGTTCAATGTGGGGGAATATGCATTGGGGACACGCAACAAGTCAAGACTTAACAAATTGGAAACATCAGCCTGTTGCGATTGCTCCAGATGCTTTGGGTGCTATTTTTAGTGGCTCGTGCGTAGTTGATAAAAATAATACTGCTGGTTTTGGGAAAGATGCAATCGTTGCACTTTATACTTCGGCTGGCGACCGTCAAACTCAAAGCTTGGCCTATAGTTTAGATAATGGAAAGTCATTTATTAAATATGAAGGAAACCCGATTCTTTCTTCGCCTAAACCAGATTTTCGTGACCCAAAAGTGATATGGCATGAACCTACAAAGAAATGGATTATGATTTTAGCTGTAGGGCAAGAAATGCAATTCTTTTCATCAGGTAATTTGAAAGAATGGGTTTATGAAAGTAGCTTTGGCGAAGGGCAAGGTGCCCATGGTGGTGTTTGGGAATGTCCTGACTTGATTGAACTTCCTATTGATGGAACAGATAATAAGAAATGGGTTTTGTTGTGTAATCTAAACCCTGGAGGTCCTTTTGGTGGTAGCGCTACTCAATATTTTGTAGGTTCATTTGATGGTAAAAGTTTTATAAATCAATCGCCAAATTTAACAAAATGGATGGACTGGGGTAAGGATCACTATGCCACTGTAACATGGAGTAATGCTCCTGATAATCGTTATATTGCTATAGCATGGATGAGCAATTGGCAATATGCCAATGATGTACCTACAAAGCAATTTAGAAGTGCTAATTCTGTACCACGTGATTTATCTCTTTATGTTCAAGATGGCGAGTGTTATTTAAAGAATCAACCTTCTCAAGAGTTATTGGCTTTGCGTACTCAGTCATCAGAAAAGTACTCCTTTGGTGTAAATAGAGATTATAATATAGATAGTATATTAGGTGGTGATACTGGAACTTATGAGATGGAAGTCACCATAAAGAACAAAGATGCAGAATTTATTGGCTTCAAACTCTTCAATACACTGGGAGAGGAAGTAGATATATATTACAACTTAATAGATAAAAGTCTGTCAATGGATAGAACTAAGAGTGGAGAAGTTTCTTTTTCAAAAGATTTTCCAGCTGTCACTACTGCGCCAATTCAGCCTAATGCAGAGATGAAATTGCGTATTTTTGTAGATAAATCGAGTATTGAGATTTTTGGTGATGATGGTCGATTTGTAATGACGAACTTGGTGTTTCCTAATCAACCATATAATAGAATTAATTTTTATTCAAAAGGGGGAAGTTATCATGTTGATTCATTACAGATTCACAAACTTGAATTAGCGAATGAACCATATTAATATAGATAAAAAAAATGTAAAACTATGAATAATAATAAAACTTCCTATTTAAAACTGATTCCATTAATGCTCTGTTTCTTTGCAATGGGGTTCGTAGACTTAGTAGGAATTGCATCTAACTACGTGCAAGCAGATTTGAACCTAAGCGATGCAGAAGCAAACATATTTCCATCTTTAGTTTTCTTTTGGTTTCTTATTTTCTCGGTGCCTACTGGTATGTTAATGAACCGTATCGGAAGAAAGAAAACAGTGCTCTTAAGCTTATTGGTTACTTTTTTCTCTTTACTGCTGCCTATATTTGGAGATGGGTATGTATTAATGCTAGTTGCCTTCTCGCTTCTTGGTATTGGAAATGCTTTAATGCAAACATCGCTCAATCCATTATTGTCGAATATTGTTGCTTCTGATAAATTAGCAAGCAGTTTAACTTTTGGACAATTTGTAAAGGCGATTGCTTCATTTCTAGCACCATATATTGCTATGTGGGGAGCAACCCAAGCAATGCCAACAATGGGATTGGGGTGGAGAATTCTTTTCCCTGTTTATATGCTTATCGCTGTGCTTGCTATACTGTTACTTAATGCAACTTCTATTGTAGAGGAAAAGGAAGAAGGTAAACCATCGACTTATGCACAATGCTTGGGCCTTCTTGGTAAACCTTTTGTATTACTTTCATTCATTGGCATTATGTGTCATGTTGGAATTGATGTGGGTACTAATACTACTGCTCCTAAAATTCTGATAGAGCGTTTGGGAATGACATTAGCTGATGCAGGATTTGCAACAAGTCTTTATTTTATATTTCGCACCATTGGTTGCTTTGCAGGTACTTTTATCTTGCAAAAAACAGAAGCAAAGCTTTTTTTTGGTATTAGTGTAGGATGTATGCTTCTGGCCATGGTGGGATTATTTTGTTTTGATTCTCTTGTTTACATTTATATTTGTATTGCTTTGATTGGTTTTGGAAACTCCAATATATTCCCTATTATCTTCTCTCAGGCTCTATTAGCAATGCCAAATAAGAAGAATGAAGTTTCGGGGTTGATGATAATGGGGCTGTTTGGAGGTACAGTTTTTCCATTGGCAATGGGAGTAGCTAGTGATGCTATAGGTCAAAATGGAGCTGTTGCCGTAATGACAATTGGTGTAATCTATTTACTTATCTATATGTTTAAAATAAAGAATTCAAATTCATTTAATGGATAAAAATAAGTTTAACTGAATTATAATAAATACTATGAGTACAGTAATTGTAGGAATGGGTGAAGCACTTTGGGATGTGCTGCCCGAAGGAAAAAAAATAGGAGGAGCTCCAGCTAACTTTGCCTATCATGTGTCGCAATTTGGTTTTGATGGCTGTGCAGTAAGTGCTGTCGGTAAAGATACATTAGGTGATGAAATAATTGAAACATTTGATAAAGTGAATCTTTGTTATTCGCTACCTCGTGTGGATTATCATACTGGAACGGTGCAAGTTGCTTTAGATGAACAAGGTGTTCCCTGTTATGATATTAAAAAAGATGTGGCTTGGGACAATATTCCATTTACAGAGGATTTGAAACGTCTTGCACTTAACACACGTGCGGTTTGTTTTGGATCATTGGCACAACGAAATGTGGTGAGTCGTGCTACCATAGGCCGCTTCGTAGATACTGTACCAAATGCTGAAGGGCAACTGAAGATATTCGACATCAATCTTCGTCAAAACTTTTATACTATGGAAGTAATTGAAGAATCGTTGCAAAGGTGTAATGTTTTAAAAATTAACGACGAGGAGCTTGTTATTATTAGTAGACTTTTTGGCTATCCTGGAATCGACTTACAAGATAAATGCTGGATTCTATTAGCTAAATACAACTTGAAGATGTTAATACTTACTTGTGGCACCAATGGTAGTTATGTATTTACTCCAGGAGTGATCTCTTTTCAAGAAACTCCAAAAGTTCTAGTAGCTGACACTGTAGGAGCTGGTGATTCATTTACCGCAACCTTTTGTGCTTCGTTGCTTAAAGGTAAACCCATACCAGAAGCCCATAAATTAGCAGTAGAGGTTTCGGCTTTTGTATGTACACAGCATGGGGCAATGCCACATCTTCCAGAATCACTTCTAAATAGATTGAAGTAATTTAAAATTAGAAAGTTATAATGCATGAAAATGACATCTATTCTATGCATTATAAAATGTGCCTACTACGACACTTTGCGTGTTATAGTAGGCTATTTTTTAAAATAACTTATAAAACGAATTTAATACAGCTCTTTTGAGTATGATTGCTTATATTTGTCTATACAGCTATCCACTTATACTATGAAGCAATTTTTATTTATATTTTGTGTTTTATTGTTTACTATTACTTCCTGTCAAGATAATATACCCAGTTACATTATCGGTGTATCACAATGTAGCGATGATGAATGGCGTCATCAAATGAATGATGAAATAGTCCGTGAAGCTCTGTTTTATGATGGAGTTCAAGTAGATATTAGGACAGCGAAAGATGATAGCCGCAGGCAGATTGAAGACATAAGGAAGTTTATACAAGCTGGTGTTGATATAATCATTGTATCGCCCAATGAAGGTGCTGTTATGACACCCATTATAGAAGAAGCTTATGATAGAGGTATTCCCGTTATTGTGGTTGACCGAAAAATTCTATCTGATAAATATACTGCATTTATAGGCGCCGACAATTATGAAATAGGTAAGGCTGTTGGCAATTACATTGCAACAATACTTCATGGCAAAGGAAGAGTTGCCGAAATATCAGGATTGAAAAGTTCCACACCTGCAATTGATAGGCATCAAGGTTTTGTTAGTGCTATAAGTAGGTATCCACAGATAGAACTAGTTTGTACAGAAGATGCTGCTTGGCTACGACATCCGGCTAAGATATTGATGGATTCGATTCTAAGAAACAATTCAAACATTGATTTGGTATATGCTCACAATGATCGCATGGCTGCTGGTGCATATGAAGCTGCACGTGACATTATAACTGACAAAAAAATTCAATTTATTGGGATTGATGCTTTACCTGGTAAAGGTTATGGGCTCGAAATGGTTCTTGATAGTGTTCTAACTGCTACTTTCATTTATCCAACGGGAGGAGATAAAGTGATTCAAACTGCAATAAACATACTTAAGGGTCGGCCATTTGAAAGAGAAACCATTCTTACTACCGCAGTTATTGATGCTACCAATGCTCGAGTAATGGATTTGCAAACAAATCATATAGGTGCGCTAGATCAAAAAATACGTACCTTAAATGGTCGTATTGACTCTTATTTGATTCGTTTCTCTAATCAACAGCTTGTCCTATATGGTAGTTTAGTTATACTAATATTGGTAGCAGGTTTGTTACTTGTTGTTTTTAAATCATTACAATCAAAAAATAGGCTGAATATTGAGCTGTCAAAACAGAAAGAGGAGTTGGAGAATCAACGAGATAAATTGTTGCAACTTTCTAATCAATTGGAAGAAGCAACTCATGCTAAATTGATGTTCTTTACCAATATATCACACGATTTCCGCACACCTCTTACACTTATAGCCGATCCAATAGAACAGCTACTCAAAGATAAATCCCTATGCTCATTACACCGTAAAATGTTGGAGATAATGCAGCGTAATGTGAAGATTCTACTACGATTGGTTAATCAGATTTTAGAGTTTAGGGCATACGAGAATGGTAAGACACACTTTCATGCCACTCCTATAAACGTACTGCACTATTTTGAAAAATGGAATGAATCATTTCAAGAAACGGCCTATAAAAAACATATTCACTTCTCTTTCGATGCTATGCCAAATGTAGATTATCAGACATTAGTTGATATAGAAAAATTAGAGCGAATCTATTTCAATCTTCTTAGTAATGCTTTTAAGTTTACTCCTGAAAATGGACGTATAGATGTGCGATTGTCTGTGATAAACCAGGAAGAGTATTTTCGCTTTAGTGTAGCTAATACAGGAAGTTTGATTTCAGTTGATCATATCAAAAACATTTTCAATCGTTTTTATAAAATTGATATGCACCACTCTGGTTCTGGAATTGGATTGGCCTTGGTTAAGTCATTTGTAGAACTTCACGAAGGACAAATAACAGTGGAAAGCAATGAGATATTAGGAACTGTCTTCACGGTTGATATTCCTTTGAAAAAATTAGCACCTGGAACAATTACATCTACTCAATACGAAAAATTGTCAATACCAGAGATTGAAATTCCAATAGAAAATGAGAATGAAGAATTTGATGCGACTAAAAATAGTGTGTTAATCATAGATGATAATGCAGATATTCGTTCTTATATTAAGGAACTTTTGCGGAATGAGTATACTGTACTGGAAGCTTCTGATGGTATTTCAGGTATCCGAAAAGCAATGAAATATGTACCAAACCTCATTATCTCGGATGTGATGATGCCCGGTATTGATGGAATTGAATGTTGTAGGCGGTTGAAAGCAGAAATTCAAACCTGCCATATTCCTGTTATTCTTTTAACTGCTTGTTCACTCGATGAACAACGCATTCAAGGTTATAATGGAGGAGCCGATTCATATATATCTAAGCCGTTTAATTTTCAATTACTTTTGGCACGCATACGCAACTTAATTGACTTAAATCTACGAATGAAACAATCTTTAGGAGATCATTACTTATTAGTAAAAGAAAATATCTGTGACATGGATAAAGATTTTGTTAATAAATTAAACACTCTTATTGATCAACGTATATCTGATACAACATTGAATGTCGAAGACTTAGGACGTGAAATGGGAATGAGCCGCGTGCAGCTATATCGAAAACTCAAATCTCTAACCAACTATTCTCCCAATGAACTATTGCGCATAGCACGATTAAAGAAAGCTGCTTCTCTATTAGCTGCATCTGATAAAACAGTTTCAGAAATAGCTTATGAGGTTGGATTTGCATCTCCTTCTTATTTTACTAAATGTTACAAGGAGTATTTTGGTGAGACACCAACAAATAAATTAAAAGACATAAAGGGAAAATAAAAAACACAGTAATGATGCCAAATTTTCACCAACGAATAACATCTAAATTCAACATGCTCACTTTGTTCTTCTAGCTGATTTATACATAAAAACATCTTAAATGAAATGTACTTCAATTAAGGTAATCAATATTTATAAATATCAATAGATTGCAGTGATTCTATTAAGCAATTTTGACATTATAGCCGTTTTCTTTATGCTTAGACTATATGTATTAATAATTTGCTATATATTTGTATAAATTATATCAATACAACAGATTATGAACCAACAACATGTAGATACTTTCATTCTAGCCAACAATAATTACTTTAGAGAATATC
>CAMTOV010000052.1 GCA_947074235.1 uncultured Bacteroides sp.
CACCTGCTTTGGGAGCAGGGGGTCCCAGGTTCGAATCCTGGTACCTCGACAACAATAAATCTAATCATTCTATGGTTAGATTTTTTTGTTTTTAAATCAAAACGGATAATCAAACTGCTCAAAAACTTTTTCTATTACCTTTATTAAGATATTCCATCTTTATCAATCCCTTTTATTAACTTTTTTGGCACACCATTTGTTATTCAATAAATAAAGTAAAAGAATAAGGCTATTTTCTATCTATTGATTATCTTTGTAAAACACAAAAACAAAGTTGTAATTAATAGATGCTCATCAAAACAATATAGGAGTTATAAAGTATGAATAATCAATTCTCACAAAAAGTTTCCGACATTATTATCTATAGTAAGGAAGAGGCATACCGTTTAAACAAGCGGCACATAGGCCCTGAGCACTTACTATTGGGGCTAATTCGCGATGGAGAAGGTAGGGCAATTGATATTTTAAAGAAGCTGAACGCTAATCTGACAAATATAAAAAATCAACTTGAACTTACCTCTGAAGCCGAAATAGACAATGATGCTGATGCGGATTATGAATTCAAAGATATATCACTTTCTAAAGAATCGGCTAAAATATTAAAGATGTGTATTCTCGAAGCTCGCTTATTTAAAAATAAGGTGGCAGATGTGGAACATATTCTCTTGGCTATTCTAAAAGATAAAAACAACATAGCAGCAAATGTACTTGAACAAGATAGTCAGATAAATTACGACTTGGTGTTTGAGCAACTTTCTTTGCAACCGGATATTACTTCGGGCATGGGATTCAGCGATGATGAAGATGACGAAGAGGAAGGAATGGGCAATATGCACGCCAACAGACCTACAGGAAACGAAGAGAGCAAACAAGCTGCACAAAAAACAGCCAAAAAACCAGATAACAATACACCGGTGCTCGACAACTTTGGTACGGATATGACAAAAGCTGCCGAGGAAGGTCGTCTTGACCCTGTGATAGGTCGCGAACGCGAAATTGAACGTGTGGCTCAGATATTGAGTCGCCGCAAAAAGAATAATCCTATCCTTATTGGAGATCCTGGCGTTGGTAAATCGGCTATCGTTGAGGGTTTGGCGCTTCGCATTGTTCAAAAGAAGGTTTCTCGCATTCTTTTCGATAAACGTGTAATATCATTGGATATGACATCGGTAGTAGCTGGCACAAAATATCGTGGACAGTTTGAAGAAAGAATTCGTTCTATCTTGAATGAGCTTCAAAAGAATCCTAACATCATCTTGTTTATAGATGAAATACATACGATAGTGGGTGCAGGTTCGGCAGCCGGCTCTATGGATGCTGCCAATATGCTTAAACCGGCTCTAGCTAGAGGCGAGATACAATGTATTGGAGCAACCACCCTTGATGAATACAGAAAAAACATTGAGAAAGATGGTGCTTTAGAGCGTCGTTTCCAAAAGATTATAGTAGAACCTACTACCGCCGAGGAGACTTTGCAAATATTGCGCAATATCAAAGATAAATACGAAGATCACCATAATGTAACGTTTACCGACGAAGCATTGCAAGCGTGTGTGAAGCTTACAGATAGATACATCACCGATCGTAAATTTCCTGATAAGGCTATCGATGTAATTGATGAAGCTGGCTCAAGAGTTCATCTTCAAAACATCAATGTTCCAAAAGAAATAGAGGAACAAGAAAAGCTTATAGAAACTGCTAAGGCTAATAAAACTGAAGCGGTTAAATCACAAAACTTTGAATTGGCAGCCAGCTATCGCGATCAAGAAAAAACATATTCGGCCGAATTGGAAGAGATGAAACTTGAATGGGAAAAGCAAGCCAAAGACAATCGTCAGGAGGTAGGTGAAGAGGAAATAGCCAATGTGGTATCTATGATGTCGGGCATCCCCGTGCAGCGCATGGCTCAAGCCGAAGGCATCAAGCTAACTGGCATGAAAGATCATCTTCAATCTAAAGTGATTGCTCAAGATGCAGCTATTGCCAAACTAGCAAAAGCTATTTTGAGAAGTCGTGTGGGATTGAAAGACCCTAATAAACCAATTGGAACATTTATGTTCTTAGGCCCTACCGGTGTAGGTAAAACCCACTTGGTGAAAGAGCTTGCAAAATATATGTTTGGCTCATCAGATGCTTTAATCCGCATCGATATGAGCGAATACATGGAGAAATTTACTGTTTCTAGATTGGTAGGAGCGCCTCCGGGATATGTAGGATATGAAGAAGGTGGCCAGCTAACTGAGAAAGTTCGCCGCAAGCCCTACTCTATCATTCTGCTTGATGAGATAGAAAAAGCTCACTCTGATGTATTCAACCTATTGCTTCAAGTGATGGATGAAGGTAGATTGACTGACAGCTATGGCAGAATTATCGACTTTAAGAATACTGTTATCATCATGACATCCAACGTGGGTAGCCGCCAACTGAAGGAGTTTGGTAGAGGTGTTGGCTTTGCTACACAAAACCGAATAGATGATAAAGAGCACTCTCGCGGAGTGATTCAGAAAGCGTTAAATAAGTCGTTTGCGCCTGAGTTTATCAATCGTATCGACGAAATTATCACGTTTGATCAGTTGAACTTAGAGGCTATCAAAAATATCATTGATATCGAATTGGAAGGACTCTATGCAAGAGTAGAAAACATTGGTTATCAGTTGAAAATTGATGATAAGGCAAAAGACTTCATTGCTAATAAGGGATATGATATACAGTATGGTGCTCGTCCATTGAAGCGTGCCATCCAAACTTATCTTGAAGATGGTCTATCGGAGGTTATCGTAACTGCATCTTCTGAAGATGGCAATATCATCAATGTATCTATAGATGATGCTTCTCAGGCGATAAAGATGAAGATAGATAAAGAGTAATAAAAATAATACAATATTATATTTATGTCAAAATGTCAGATTGAACAATCTGGCATTTTTTTTGTCTTTATGTTTAGCAAATAATTAAAATAAAAGTAAACTTTAAAATACAATGATTATGCAAAAAGGTAACATTGGGGTAACTACAGAAAACATATTCCCCATCATTAAAAAATTCTTGTACAGTGATCATGAAATTTTCTTGCGCGAGTTAGTTTCTAATGCTGTAGACGCTACTCAGAAGTTGAACACATTGGCTTCTATCAATGAGTTTAAGGGCGAACTAGGCGATTTGACTATTCATGTATCATTGGGCGAAGGCACTATCACAATTTCCGATCACGGTATTGGCTTGACTGCCGAAGAAATTGATAAATACATCAATCAGATTGCTTTCTCGGGAGCTAATGATTTCTTAGAAAAATATAAAAATGATGCAAATGCCATCATTGGTCATTTCGGTCTTGGTTTCTATTCTGGTTTTATGGTGGCCGATAAAGTAGAACTTATCACTAAATCGTATAAAGAAGATGCCAAAGCTATGAAATGGAGCTGCGATGGTAGTCCAGAATATACACTTGAAGAAACTGAAAAAGCAGAACGCGGAACGGATATCATTCTTTATATCTCTGACGATTGCAAAGAGTTCTTAGAAGAAGCACGCATCTCGGCTTTATTAAATAAGTATTGCAAATTCTTGCCTGTGCCTATCGCTTTTGGCAAAAAGAAAGAGTGGAAAGATGGCAAACAAGTTGAGACTGATGAAGATAATATCATCAACAATACTCAGCCACTGTGGACTCGCAAACCAAGTGAGTTGACTGATGAGGATTATATCAACTTCTACCGCGAGTTGTATCCTATGTCGGACGAACCATTGTTCTGGATTCACTTGAACGTGGATTATCCATTCAATCTTACAGGTATTCTTTATTTCCCAAAAATAAAGAGCAACATTGATATGAATCGCAATAAGATTCAACTTTATTGCAACCAGGTATATGTAACAGACTCTGTAGAAGGTATTGTGCCCGATTTCTTAACACTGTTGCATGGTGTGATTGACTCTCCAGATATTCCTTTGAATGTATCTCGTTCTTATCTTCAAAGCGATTCTAACGTGAAGAAGATTTCTACATACATCACTAAGAAGGTATCAGACAGATTGCAAGCGATGTTCAAGAATGATCGTCCTCAGTTTGAAGAAAAGTGGAACGACTTGAAGATTTTCATCAATTACGGAATGCTTACTCAAGAAGATTTCTATGAGAAAGCTTGCAAGTATGCTCTATTTACAGATACTGATGGCAAACATTATACTTACGAAGAGTATAAAGAACTTATCAAGGGCGACCAAACCGATAAGGATGGCAATTTGATTTATCTTTATACCAACCACAAAGAAGAGCAATATAGCTATATCGAAGCAGCCAACAACAAGGGTTACAACGTTTTGTTGATGGATGGCCAACTAGATATGCCAATGGTGAGCATGCTTGAACAGAAGTTAGAGAAATCGCGCTTTACTCGTGTAGATAGCGATATTATCGATAACTTAATTGTGAAAGAAGAGGTTAAGAAGGATTTTCTTGAAACTGCAAAACAAGATGTGCTTGCTTCTATCTTTAAGAGCCAACTACCTAAGGTTGACAAAGTAGAGTTCCATACTCAAGTGCAGCCTATGGGTGTAAATGCAGCGCCTGTAATGATTACTCAAAGCGAATATATGCGCCGCATGAAAGAGATGGCAAATATCCAAGCCGGTATGAGTTTCTATGGCGAAATGCCTGATATGTTTAACTTAGTGCTAAACTCTGATCACAAGCTTATCAAAGAGGTATTGAGCAATGAAGAAACTACTTGTTCGGCCGAGCTAGCTCCTATTCAAACATCTATTGACGATACTCAAAAGCAATACGACACATTGCAAAAATCGCAAGAAGGCAAGAAAGATGAAGAGATAGCAACAACCGAGAAGGATCATTTGACCGATTTGAGCAAGAAGCTTGATGAGCTTAAAAAGCAAAAAGAAAGCATCATCACTACTTATGCCAATGGCAATAAGATAGTGCGCCAATTGGTAGATTTAGCACTTCTTCAAAACAACATGTTGAAGGGTGAAGCACTAAACAACTTTGTAAAAAGAAGTATTGATTTAATTTAATCAACACTTTTATATAATCAGCTGAAGAGCATTGCTATACTAATCAGTAGCAATGCTCTTTTTTTATTGCCTCCAAAACAAATGTTATCTGATAAACTTTATTTATATTTGAGGCTATATTTGTAATACACCCCGCATGAAAAGGACGATTATTCTACTTTTTCTCATAATATTGCTTCCCTCTATGGCCTTAGCGCAAAAGGTTGGTGTGGTGCTTAGCGGTGGTGGCGCCAAGGGCATGACACACATCGGTGTCATTCGTGCTTTAGAAGAAAACAACATTCCTATTGACTATATAACAGGCACCTCAATGGGTGCTATAGTTGGTTCGCTCTATGCCATGGGATATACACCCGATGAAATGGTTGAGTTACTAAAATCGGATGATTTTAAAAGGTGGTCTACCGGTGAGGTTGAGGATAAATACATCTATTATTTTAAAAAGAACCGACCTACCCCTGAGCTTTTCAATATCCGCATCAACTTTAAAGACTCTTTAAATCTTAAACCACAGATCATCCCCACAAGCTTTGTCGACCCTATTCAAATGAATCTTGTGTTTATCGATTTATTTGCAAGTGCTACTGCAGCCAGCAAACAAAATTTTGATAGCTTGTTTATCCCTTTTAGATGCATAGCATCCGATGTATACAACAAACAGCAACTAGTGATGAGCAAGGGCGATTTGGGTGATGCTGTGCGTGCATCTATGACCTTTCCTTTTATGTTTAAGCCTATCGAAATCAATGGTCAATTGGCTTATGATGGAGGGATATACAACAATTTCCCCGCAGATGTGATGCGTGAAGATTTTAAACCCGACATAATGATTGGGAGCGTTGTAGCCGGCAATCCATTACAGCCTAAAGAAAACAACCTGATGAGTCAGCTCGAAAACATGATTATGCAGAAGTCTGATTATTCAATACCCGAAGAGGAAGGTATAGTAATGACATTTAAGTATGATGATGTAAATCTAATGGATTTTCATCGTGTAGATGAACTTAGTGCAATAGGCTATGAACGCACAATGAGCATGATGGATTCGATAAAAAGCCGTATTGAACGTAGAGATAGTATTGGCGATCTGAATAGAAGAAGAGAGAAATACAAGAGCAATTTGCCAGAAATCAATTTTCATGATATTTACATTAAAGGTGCTAATGCTCAGCAGCAAAGTTATATTAAGAAGGAGATTTATACATCGGATAATAAAACATTCAACTTTGAGGAACTAAAACGTAGTTACTTCAGGCTACTTTCTGATAATATGATTTCAGAAATAATTCCACACGCCATATACAATCCCACAGATTCAACCTTTGATTTGCACTTGAAGATGAAGATGGAAAGCAACTTATCAATACGTGTGGGTGGTAATGTATCATCCATGAGCTCCAATCAGATATATCTAGGTTTGAGTTATCAGAACTTGAACAATACAGCAAAAGAGTTATCATTAGACGGACAAATTGGTGAGGTTTACAATAACTTTCAAATTATGGGTAAGATTGATTTACCTACCAATCTACCAACTTCAATTCGTCTTATCGGCTCGTGGAGTGCTTTTGATTACTTCAAAAAAAACAAACTATTTTCTCGAAATCGCAAACCGGCCTTCAACCAAAAAGATGAACAGTTTATAAAACTGCTTGTGACGCTTCCATTTTTACAAAGCAAAAGGGCTGAGTTTGGCATTGGCATGGCTAGAGTTTCTGATAAGTATTTTCAGACAAGCGTTATAGACTTTGAAAGCGACAAATACGATAAAAGCAAATATAATTTATTTGGTGGGTCTATCAGTTTTAATGGTAGCACTTTAAATCGAAGACAATATCCTACACAAGGGAATAGAGAGGCACTTGTAGCTCAAATCTTTAGTGGAAAGGAGTTTTATTATCCGGCTGCAACTACCGAAACCAAAACAAATACCAGTGATAACATATCATGGTTGCAACTGTCGTACATGAAAGAGCAGTATCGTAGATTGTCTAAACACTGGACTTTGGGATGGTATATAAAAGCCCTGTATGCTTCTAAGAATTTTTCAGAGAACTATACCGCTACGATGATGCAGGCTAGTGAATTTGCGCCAACAACTCATAGCAAACTAATATACAATGAAGCTTTCAGGGCAAATCAATATGTTGGTGCCGGACTACGTCCTATCTTTCGTTTCAATCAGATGTTTCATATTCGCGGTGAATTCTATGGTTTTCTACCCATATTTCCCATCGAAAGCAACTCTTTAAACAAAGCATATTACGGAAAAGCATTCTCTCGCTTCGAATATATTGGAGAAATTACTGCAGTTTGTCAACTCCCTTTTGGTTCGATTGCTGCATACGTAAACCGTTATAGCTCACCTAAAAAGGACTGGAATTATGGCATAACGCTAGGCCTCCAACTCTTTAATCATCGCTTCTTTGAGTAAAATCAAATAAAAAAAAGACTGGCAAAAACTTGCACTTTACAAAAAAGTCAGTATCTTTGCAGCCGTTAAAACAAAAGCAAGGCCGCGTAGCTCAACTGAATAGAGTAGCTGACTACGGATCAGCCGGTTGCAGGTTTGAATCCTGCCGCGGTCACACTTTTACTTTAACAACAAACAATGGCCGCGTAGCTCAACTGAATAGAGTAGCTGACTACGGATCAGCCGGTTACAGGTTTGAATCCTGTCGCGGTCACTCTTAACATGATGAAAAAACGGTCGCGTAGCTCAACTGAATAGAGTAGCTGACTACGGATCAGCCGGTTGCAGGTTTGAATCCTGCCGCGATCACCAAAGCTTCTACAATGTGAATTGTGGAAGCTTTTTTTATACCCCTTGCATAACATTTGCACAACTTCTCTCCCATCCTTTTAAATAATATTTTTACTTTTGTCACTAAGCATTATTATGACATAAGTATATGGATAAATCAAAAGTTTACTTTACTAATCTACGCACTAAGCCATCGGCTAATTTGCTTGATAAGATGGAACGACTAGTGAAAAAGGCCGGTATTGATAATCTGCCTCTTAAGAATAGCTTCATAGCAATAAAAATACATTTTGGCGAACCAGGCAATCTGGCTTACATACGCCCCAACTATGCAGCACGAATGGCCAATGTTCTTCGTTCTTTTGGCGCAAAACCATTTTTGACAGATTGCAATACACTCTATTCGGGCCGCAGAGCTAATGCAGTCGATCATCTACAAAGCGCTATGGAGAATGGGTTTAATCCCATTTCAGCGCAATGTCAGGTGATAATTGCTGATGGATTAAAGGGAACTGACTATAAAGAAATACCTCTAAATGGAGAGTATTGCAAAGCTCCTAAAATTGGAACTGCCATTGCCGATGCTGATATCGTAATCAGTATGAATCATTTTAAAGGACACGAACAATCGGGCTTTGGTGGCGCATTAAAAAATCTAGGAATGGGCTGCGCCAGTGTAGGTGGCAAACTAGAACTGCATAGCGCCTCACAACCCGTGATTGATAAAGAAAGCTGCATCGGATGCAATGTATGCGTGAAATATTGCGCTCACGATGCTGTACATCTTAATGCAAACCGCAAGGCTGAGATTGATTATGACAAATGTGTAGGTTGCGGTCAGTGTGTGGCTCTTTGCCAATATGATGGTGCTGTAATGGGCAGCAACGACACTTCTGAGAGGTTGAATTATAAGATTGCAGAATATTCATTGGCAGTAGTCAAGGATAAGCCACACTTCCATATCAGTTTTGTGATGAATGTTTCGCCCGAATGCGATTGTTGGAATCATAACGATGCTGCCATCGTGCCCGATTTAGGCATATTGGCCTCATTCGATCCTGTAGCCCTAGATATGGCATGTGCCGATTTAGTAATTCAAGCACCCGTATTGCATAGCAACAACCAATTGGCCAACGAGCATGAGCACAACGATCTATGCGGATGTGACAAGTTTCACTTAATGCATCCCGACACCGATTGGCTTTCAGGATTGCGTCATGCAGAAAAAATTGGTCTAGGGACCATGCAATATGAATTAATCAACGTATAAATTTAAATAATATAATCCGATTCTAATGGGTAGAAGTATGACCGAAGTGATGGAAAGATTCCGTTCCATCGAATTTAACGATGAGTTTGATATCATCGTAGCTATTGCCAATGGAGGTATTGTGCCAGCCGGCATCATCAATCAACGCTTGCAGATAGAAGTAAAGTTACTAAAAATTAATCTACGCGATGAGTTTCAACGTCCTAAATATGACAAACCCCAACTGATAGCACCCATTGATTTCGAATTCAATGGAAAAAGAATATTACTCGTTGACGATAGAATCAAAACAGGTTCAACTATAGACTTGGCCAAAGAGCTTATGTCTGACGCTCAATTTATTAAGACATTTGCAGTAAACGGAAATGCAGATTATGCCCTTTTCAACGAAACTTGCTTTAAGTTTCCATGGATTGTATAATAAATCCAAATATACAAGTGAAGATATCTTACAGAGGGGCTAATAAAGACAAAAATACGTCAAGAGCTTGTTTAATAATTATTAGCAAAAAGTCATGATAAAAAGTCGAATATAGACCATTTCATCACTAGTTAATACAATTCGCAGGTTAGATACTACCATTTTATTCATATACCACTGCGTTATACAAATTAGGCTTATCCTTTTAAGACAAAAAGAAGTGAGTTTCTATCCCATTTCAAGGCATATTTAATGCAAAAAGAGAGCACAATAATTGTGCTCTCTTTTTGCATTAAATCAGTCCATAATAAACCAATATTGTACATACAAATATAGAACAAATATTTTACAATTCAAATCTAAACAACTAAAAGTCTGATAATTTTTTTTTCTAAATTTTCCACTATCGCTCAACTTATATATAGGCATCTTTGTTTTTTATATATCAAATCATTCTCATATTATAATTTATTTGTTAATTTCGTGAAATAGTTACATACATAGAGAGATGGAGACAAAAAATGCGAACCTCAAAAAGCACAATATCGGTTATGCCCTAAGTGGTGGATTTATCAAAGGATTTGCTCATTTAGGAGTTATGCAAGCACTTTTAGAGCATGACATTAAGCCCGAGATTATATCGGGGGTTAGTGCTGGTGCACTGGCCGGAGTGTTTTATGCCGATGGCAACGAACCTTATAAGGTGCTCAATTTCTTTTCAGGTCATAAGTTTCAAGATCTTACTAAGATGGTTATTCCCAAGATGGGATTATTTGATTTAACCGATTTCATCGATTTTTTAAAATCAAATTTAAAAGCAAAAAATCTTGAAGAACTAAAAGTTCCACTTATCGTAACTGCAACCGATTTTGATCATGGACGTTCAGTACATTTTCGTAAAGGCGAAATTGCCGAACGAGTAGCAGCCTCATGTTGTATGCCTGTCATGTTCAATCCGGTAAAGATAAACGGAACACACTATGTAGACGGTGGTTTATTGATGAATCTACCCGTACACACCATTCGCAAAGAGTGCGATAAGGTGGTAGCTATCAACGTAAGCCCTATAGAAGCTGAAAAATATAAAATGAACATTGTTAGTATAGCACTACGCTCCTATCATTTTATGTTTAGAGCCAACGGGTTTGCAGTGCGCGAAAACTGTGATTTATTAATTGAGCCATACAATTTGAGTGGCTATAGCAATAGAGAGTTAGAAAAGGCCGAAGAAATATTCAAGCAAGGATACGACACAGCTACAGAAACATTAGCCCGACTGGAAAAAGAAAACGGTTCTATTTGGGCAGAAAAAGAGTAATTTTTAATAAACAGAAAACTATGAATAATAAAATAATTATTTACCAAGTATTGCCTCGCTTATTTGGCAATGACAACAATCGTTGCATCAACAATGGCGATATAACCAAAAACGGATGTGGCAAAATGTCTGATTTCAATGCTAAAACATTGAAAGAGATAAAGAAGCTTGGCACAACACACATTTGGTACACAGGCATCATAGAGCATGCCACACAAACCGATTATCGCCGATACAACATTCGTCCCGACCACCCGGCTATTGTGAAAGGCAAAGCGGGTTCGCCATATGCCATTAAAGACTATTATGATGTAAATCCTGATATAGCTAATGATGTGCCCGAGAGAATGCATGAGTTTGAAGATTTAGTAAATCGAACTCACAAAGCTGGAATGAAGGTGATTATCGACTTTGTACCCAATCATGTAGCACGTCAATACCACTCAGACTCTCAACCCGATGGAACAATTGAGCTAGGTGCCAACGATGACCCCAATCATGATTTTAGTCCTTACAACAATTTCTATTATATACCACAATCAGAGTTGCACGGACAATTCGATATGAAAGGCTCTGCTCCCGAAGCTTATCATGAGTTTCCTGCTAAAGCCACCGGCAACAATCGCTTTGACGCCCATCCAAATATCAATGATTGGTATGAAACTATCAAACTTAACTATGGTGTAGATTATCAGAATGGTGGCACTTGCTGCTTCTCGCCTACCCCCGATACATGGATTAAGATGCTAGACATCTTGCTGTTTTGGGCTTCAAAAAAGATTGATGGTTTTAGATGCGATATGGCCGAAATGGTTCCCGTTGAGTTTTGGGAATGGGCCATACCAAAAGTAAAAGAACAATATCCAGGTATACTATTTATAGCCGAAGTTTATAATCCTGCCGAATATAAAAACTACCTATTCCGTGGAAATTTCGATTATCTATACGATAAAGTTGGCTTGTATGACACGCTTCGCAATGTAATTTGCGGTTACGACTCGGCTACAGCCATTACTCGCAGTTGGCAAAGCCTAGATGGTATCGAACAAAGAATGCTCAACTTCTTAGAAAATCACGATGAGCAACGCATTGCTTCCGATTTCTTTGCCAGCAATCCACGCAAGGCCATTCCCGGATTAATCGTTTCGGCTTGCATGAACACCAACCCTATGATGATCTATTTCGGTCAAGAGTATGGTGAACTAGGCATGGACACCGAAGGATTCAGTGGTAGAGATGGACGCACCACAATATTTGATTATTGGAGTATAGAAACCATCAGAAGATGGAGAAACGGTGGAAAGTATGATGGTAAGCTATTGGGCGAAGATCAAAAACACTTATACAGCGTTTATCAGAAAGTACTAAATATTTGTGCCACAGAAGAAGCAATTACAAAAGGATTATTCTTTGATTTGATGTATGCTAACCACGAAGGTTGGCGCTTCAATGAACACAAGCAATACGTCTTTTTGCGCAAATATGAAAATGAGCTATTGCTTATTGCCGTCAATTTCGACAACCAACCGGTAGATATTGCTATCAATATTCCATCACATGCATTCGACTATTTGCAATTACCATCTATCGATTCATATAAAGCAACAGATTTGCTGACTGGCAAGAAAGAAGAGATATGTTTGTTGCCTCAAAAAGCTACTGAAACATCTATCGCTGCCTATAGCGGCAAGATATTAAAGATAGTTCTATAATAATAAAGATGGGTAAGATTACTAAAAATGAATCTTACCCATCTTTTTTTATTCTATACAGGCTTCAATTGTCTAAAATCTGTAGGTGATATCCCGGTATGCTTTTTAAAATACCTACCAAAGAAAGATTGATCGGGAAAATTAAAGTGATCGGCTATCTCTTTTATCGTCAAGTTGGTTGTTTGTAGCATCACTTTTATCTCTAAGATAGAAAATACATCTATTATTTCTTTAGCCGTATTTTTATCGCTCAACTTTCGCACGATGGATGCCAGATAGCGTGTAGAAATACATAATTGTGAAGCATACCAAGCCACATCACGCTGCATGGCACAGTTTTCATGTATCAAACCGAGGAACTTCTTAAACAACTCTTCTTTACGGTTGCTTCCATTTATTTGCTCCTCTGTAAACAATCGTTGTACTTTATCATACGTATCCCAAATAAATATCTGAAGCAAGTTTTGTGCAATTTCATTTCTAAATCGATTTTCTTTATCCTCATATATCACAAACGACATCTTTATAAAGTATTCCATCGGTTTTATATTATCATCATTCTCGGGCAAGTAATAGGGATTTTCATTAATGAAATGAATAAAAGCCGGTTCTATTCTAAAACAAGCAGCACGAAACATATTGGCAGAATATCTAAAGTAGCTAACACTAAAATCCTTACCAATACTCTCTACTGATATAATTGATTTTGGCAATATAAATATATTCGCATTCTGAACAATATGATACTTTGTAAGATTGAGAGTAATTATTGCTTCTCCCCTCTCACAAAACATCAAAATGCCATAATCCAGTTTTGTTAGTTTTTGATAATATTCAAGAAGATTGCTATTGCCAACAATAAACTCTTCTTGCTCCGGTATTTCTTTATTTTTCATCATCCAATATCTTTTTGATGTGGCGAATATAAACAATGTATTTCAGATTATTTAAAACACATGTTCCTATTTTGAACAAATGAGCAAACTTTATGAAATCTTTCCTATTAACTAAATCATCTATTTTTGCATTCGGTAATTAGTTTAAAAAAAGATTGTTAATTTATGAAATTCAAAAGTGTAACGAAACCAGTAATGGTTTTGGTTAGCAGTATTGTTGTATCCGCTTGTGGACAAGCCGCTATGCAACAACAACCTGTACAAACGTACGAAACAATGACAGTAGCTACCAGCGACAAAGAGTTGAGAACCTCTTATTCGGCTACTATCCGTGGACAACAAGATGTGGATATCTACCCACAAGTATCGGGAACCTTAACCAAGCTTTGTGTAAATGAGGGCGAAACAGTAAAAAAAGGCAAACTATTGTTCGTGATAGACCAAGTGCCTTACTTAGCCGCTTTGCGCACTGCAGAAGCCAATGTAGAAGTGGCCAAAGCAGGAGTTGCCACCGCACAGCTTGTATTCGACAGCAAACAAGCTCTTTTCAACGAGAATGTTATTTCAAACTACGAATTGCAAACAGCACAAAACAGCCTATTGACTGCTAAAGCGCAATTGGCACAAGCCAATGCACAACGCATCAATGCTGCCAACAACTTGTCATATACTGAGGTGACAAGCCCTGTAGATGGTGTGGTTGGTGTGTTGCCTTATAGAGTAGGAACCTTGGTTAGCCCCTCAATGCCAAAACCATTGACTACTGTTTCAGACAATTCTGCCATGTTTGTTTACTTCTCTATGACTGAAAATCAGTTATTAGATATCACTCGCCAATATGGTTCGAAAGATAATGCCTTGGCTCAAATGCCAGATGTGCAACTTATCTTAAATGACAAGTCTGAATATGAAACTCCAGGCAAGGTAGAAGCTATAAGCGGTGTGATTGATCGCAATACCGGTACTGTATCTCTTCGTGCTATGTTTCCAAATCCAAATGGACTGTTGCGTAGTGGCGGCTCGGGCAATGTAGTTGTACCTGTAGAAGTAAGCAACTGCCTTGTAATACCCCGCACTGCAACTTTCGAGATTCAAGATAAAACATTTGTTTATACCATTGAAGATGGCAAAGCACGTGCAATCCCTGTAGAGGTAACTCGCGCCAATGGCGGAGATGACTATATCGTAAACAGCGGGTTGAATGTAGGCGATGTGATTATCACCGAAGGAGTTGGTATCTTGCGTGAAGGCACACCCATCACTCCCAAAAGTGCTTCATCTACATCTAAATAAAAGGAGGTAAACAGATGAATTTAAGAACATTTATTGAGCGGCCGGTATTCTCGGGCGTTATCTCCATCACGATTATAATTCTAGGTATCATCGGGCTTTATTCATTGCCCGTAGAGCAATATCCCGATATCGCCCCTCCTACTATCATGGTAAATGCAACCTACTTTGGCGCTAGTGCCGAAACGTTGCAAAAGAGTGTGATTGCTCCGCTTGAAGAGGCAATCAATGGTGTAGAAGATATGACTTACATGACTTCTTCGGCTACCAATGCAGGAACAGCATCTATCACTGTTTACTTCAAACAGGGTTCCGACCCCGATATGGCAGCAGTCAACGTACAAAATAGAGTAACACGTGCTACCGGATCACTTCCGGCAGAGGTTACTCAAGTGGGAGTAACCACCTCTAAGCGTCAAACAAGTATTTTGCAGATGTTTAATGTGAACAGCCCCGACGATTCGTATGATGAAGCGTTTCTATCCAACTACATTAATATCAACCTGATGCCGGAGATTCTTCGTAT
>CAMTOV010000053.1 GCA_947074235.1 uncultured Bacteroides sp.
CAGGGCGAATGCCATGCGGACCATCTGTCATCCAAAACTCCGGAATACCTAAGCGCGCCACTCCGGGAGAGCAGAACTTAGATTGCGCATGAACCATGGCTACTTTTTCCTCTACAGTCAATTGTTGAAATACGTCTTCAATTCTAGACTCTATAGGTTGACTATCATCTAAATAAACCGGTGTTTGTGCAAACAGTGGTATTCCTATTATTGACAACCCTAATAAGGCCTTTTTAATATTTAACATAGCTTGTTGTATAAGTTATATATAATGATACGACATTGGTTTTTCTTTATAAAGGCTGTCCTTCCTTCTTAATAAAGGACAGCCTTTAATCATCTTACTGAAGTTTAGCAAGTTCTGCTTGCAAGTTTCAATCTGTAAGTTTTGCATACATAATGTTCTTACTTCTAATTAGATAGCATTGCAAAATTACAACCACACTAGATGCGTTTGCTGGCAAGGCGTGGTCAGCATGCTGGCAAGGGCTGGTCACCGCGCTGGCAAGGCGTGGTCAGTAAGCTGGCAAGGGCTACTCAGCAAATCCGCAAAAGATGTGCAATAAATTGGATGTATCTTTGCCTTTTCTTGTCATGCGAAACTTGAATCATCTTAAATACAGATACCTATTTTACGACAGCCTTTATAGCTATCCCGTCAATAATGACTACATAAATCCCTGATGATAACTTAGAGGATATACAAATTCCGTTTTCTGCTTTGATACTTTCTATCAACATACCGGTAGAGGTATAAATAGACATTGAATTAATAACTCCATCAACAATAATCTCAGAGTTAAGAGTTGAAATTTTAAGGTTGTTTGCATCTGCATTTTCAATGCCTGTATCTCCACTTACTGTAATTAGATTGTCGTAGGTGCAAGTATGAGAAAGTGAACCCTTAGAGGCAGTTAGTTTTACTGAGTAAGTGCCAGATTTTGTATAAGTATGTATAGGATGTTCATCAGTAGATGTTGATTCATCGCCAAATTCCCACAAATAAGTATCGGCGTTTTCTGACAAATTATAAAACTCAACTTCAAATGGCGCTTCTCCTTCTTGATCACTCATTACCATGAAGTCAGCAATAGGTTTTGCGGTTGGTTTCTCTCCTTTAAGCGATAGGTTATCTATTAGAATATCAAAGCTGTACTCATTGTTATCCCAATTCGTGTTTCCTATTTTGAAGATGAAATAATAGTTCCCTGATGTTTCAGGGCGGAATTCACAAACATCGCCTTTGCTGTTAGATCCCTTCAAAGCGAGTGCTTTAAATGAACCGTCATACCCCTTAGGATTGCTTGATAACCAAGAATTCATTTGTCCGATGCATTCGTTTTCATCTAGGTTGTCGGTTGTATCCGAAGGTTTTTCTTCAAAAATATACGCTTGTGCCCAGAAGTGATCTGTTTCGCCACTATATTCTCTGAAATTACAATCAAAAGTATAAACAGAATCGGCACTTAAATAAACCTGTTGATATAATGCCGTGTTGGATGTACCATTGTTTACCTTAGCGTTAATGCGTAAACAACCACCTTCACCACCGGTAGGAAGACTGGTGCGATAATCCCAAGTGTGTGTAGGAGTAACACTCGCTCCAAGTTTAGCAATATACCATAATGCTCTGTTCTCCATATTCCCTCCATATAATTTCTCTCCCTCAGGCAATGCAGGACGATTAGCTACAATAACAAACTCTTCTTTTACTACAGTAGAATCTCCTACTTCATTAATTGCTTTCATAGATACATTATAGCTTCCTACAGCATCATAAGTATGATTTATAAAAATATCAGTGGTTCCTTCTGTTTGTCCGTCACCAAAATCCCATACATATGAGTTTGCAAATAGGGATGTACTTTCGAATGTAACTTCAAGAGCAGGAAAACCTTGATTGTTTTCGGATGTAAAATTGGGATAAGGCTTAGTTCTTACGCCGGTAAATGAAATCTCGTCGATTGCGATTTTAAAAGGAAAAGACTTGTTTTCCCAATCATTAGTTCCGATTTTTAAAGTGAGCACCTTGTCGCCTGATTCTGTTGAGATATAAGGATAAACAACACCGCTAAGCTTAAACGTACAGTCTAATCCCGGAAGGACATTTCTTTCGTCCCATGTACTGAATTTAGCAACCATGGTTCCTTCTCCTGAACCAAAATCTTGTCCGTTCATAGGTTCACCATCGCTAATAAAAGCCTCTACAAAGCAATGGTCAAGCCCATTTGTGAAATCTTTAATTGCAGCGTCGAAACTATATACCTTTCCTTCTTCTAACGTTACCGTTTGATAGATACAATATTGTACTACATTGTATTCATCTGCTACTCCATCAATATACAAACAACCCTCTTTTCCCGCAGTAGGAGTGTGAGTTTTGTCATTCCAAAAAGCTGTAGGCAGCTTAGCTACCGGTGTGTTTAATTCAGATACCGACCATAATGATGGATCACTCATATCTCCTCCTTTTACTACACCACCACCTGTAAGCGAGACGGGTGTAAACGCTTTGATTAAATCTTCTTTCTCAACAATCACTTCTCCGGCACTGTTTGAGCAGGTCAATTTCACAGAATAAGTACCGGGAGTGGTGTATGTTTTGATTGGGTTTTCTTCGGTAGAAGTGGTGCCATCTCCAAAATTCCATAACCATTGTGTCACCTTGCTTGTTTCGGAAGTGAAGTTTACTGCAAGCGGAGTAAATCCTTCAACCTTGTTGGTTGTAAAGGAAGCGGAAGGCTTCACAACAGCAGATAATGAAAGATTATCTAATAATAGTTGATACCCTCCATTGGCATTGGCTCCACACTTAACGATGAGATAATACTGACCGTCTGTCTCGGGTGTAAACTGCATGTTGTTGTTGGCATTCTCTAGAAATGTGCCATCTTGCGAACTAGGTCCCCACCAAACATTAAACTCCGAAATGCGAGTACCATTATCTGGGCCATAATCACTTCCATCTTCCGGTATAGCGGTACCAATATAAACTTCAAACCAACTTTCTGACATCTTTAATACTTTGTATGCACCATCAAACTCATAACTTTCACCTGCAAGAAGTTGTACTGGTTGATAGATACAATATTGAGATTTATTGGTTGTATTTTCTTTGCCAAAATAGAGCACTCCGTCGTTTCCGGCAACGGGTTTGTCACTGGTATACCCCCAAGTGGCTGTAGGAAGTTCACTCTCTTCGGTGTCGAGATAAGTTTCAGTCCAGGCGCCTTTAGCAGCCATGTCACTGTTGAGTAGCAAGTTTTGTGCATTGACGGATAAATTAAACATACCGAGCACAACAAAAAATAAAGATAAAGTACTACGTTTCATAAGCAATTAGATTTAGTTAAACATATTATAATTCATTATTACTTCCGGGGAAGGCGTTGATAGTTTTGGGAACTGATAAGTTGCCAAATTTATCGATTGTATATACCGATATGGTATACCCTTTAATAGGCATATCGGTAAATGTATATTCGGATATTAACTCATCAGTTACGATAACATAATCATCGCCGGCATCAATTTTTATTTTCTTAGCCAAACTGCCTTTAGGGTTCTCCCAACTAAGGTGTATTACCCCTAAGTCGGTAGTTACAGTAAGATTGTTGACACATGGGGCATATTTCTGCACACCATCATAATACTCTTTGTAGTTATAATCTATAGAGTTGCAAGAACTGATAAGCATAAAGCTAATTGCGATAATTGCATATATGAGTTTTTTCATAATCGAATATTTTATTGGTTATCAAGTCCGTAAAGAGAAATCTCTGAAGAGCAAATCTGGGTTTCGCTACCAAATGAGGCAGTTATCGCTATTTTGATATATCGAAAAGCATCGGACATCTCCTCTAATTCAAACTCATGTCCATCCAATGCCTCTTGCAACCTATCTGCGGGAAGGTTGCCATCGGCATCTCGGTTACCATCACCAATATCGCAAGCCTTAATAAATGTCCAGTTCTTACAGTCATTGCTGCCATAAAAGTCGAAAGCTCGCATATTGTCTTCCGCATAATATTGATTGTACGAACTGTTTGCAGCGGGTAGGTCGGACGAGATGTAATAAAAGGCACGTTGCCAAACTACAATTCGTGAGATTACAGCTTGTTTATTCATATCAATAACGATGTTTAATGGATAGGTAAGCTGTCCTCCATTCTCATCACGATGAATTACAAAATAGCTATTATCAGATGCGTCATTGTTAGTATCTATCACATCATCAAAAAAGTTCACCATCTTGCCTTCATATTTATCTCCATTTGCCGACATGGACTTTACAAGAGTCCAAGTAGACTTTTCTATTTTTTGCTCTAAAAGTGGTGTAAGCATTCCGATGTTTTTTTCATCCGTTTTGTTGCCATTAAAGTCCTCAACTATAAATGAAAAGTTGTATTCCTTCTCTTCAAGTCCACGGATATTAAAAGATGCATCAGTTCCAGAGGAGGATAGGATTCTTTCATAACTATTATCTTCATCGGAATAGTTGAGATACACAAATACCGTTTTACCGGTAGGGTTATTCCATTTTACTCTCACTCCACCAAGAATAATATCAACATCAAAATTGTCTTGAATTAAGTAGATGTATGATCTTCCTGGAGTAATGGTTATATGTGTTGGAGCGGAATAATTTTGTTTATTATCAACAGCATATAGAGTTACTGAATGATTCTCTTCATCACAAAAGCCATCAACCTCTATTTGACTTTCGTATACGCTACACACTTTAAATACCTTTTCGTTTCTTGAGTTAGTATATTCAGCTTTGATATAAAGCAAATCTGAATCATCGGGTGCATTAAAGTGAATGATAGCTCCACCGCTTGTAGACTCGTATGATAAAAACTCAATCTTGCCGGGGGCTTGCGAATCGTTGTTGCTGTCTTTGCAAGAGTAGCTTATTAACAGACAGGTCAAACATGCTACCTTGAATAATCTATAGGTTATATTTTTCATGGATTATTGTTTTTAAAGTTAGTACTTACCATCCCGGGTTTTGTATCAGATTAGAGTTTACCGTAATCTCGCTATATTTGATGGGGTGTAGGTAGTCGCGAGGAGTTATAAAAGATCTTTGTTGTACACTAACGGGCCCTTTGTTGTTGTTGTAAAACTTGTTTCGATCGGTTTCATCAACCATCCATCCCATCACCGTACCATTGAAATACTTATCTGCTTGCATCCATCTTCGCACATCATAATTGCGATTTCCTTCGAATGCCAACTCAATGCGTCTTTCTTGTTGAATGATTTCTCTAAGTCCATCTTTAGTCAGATGTTTTCCAGGATTTAATGTAAGTGATTCGTCTGCCCATACATCTTCTACATGTGGGATATAAGCTCTATCTCTTATTACATTTAATGCATCATATATATCGCTTGATGGACCATAATACTCATTCATGGCTTCAGCATAATTGAGATATAACTCTGCTAAACGAATAATAGGCCAAGGGTAATCAATTAGTTTGTCATACGATGATCCTTCCGATGATGGATGGCATAGCTTTTTAACAAGGTATCCAGTAATGGTATAGTCATTAGAACTGCCTTTTCTTCCGTGCAACTCTCCCTTTCTCATCAAAAGACTCCATTTCTCTCCCCATGTTCTATAAAAACCACGGTCGAAAGCAATAGATGCATAAAATCGCGGCTCTCGACCTAAATGCAAATAGGGGATAGCTTGATTTCTAACGGCATAGAGTGTATCTAAATCTCTTACAATACCCTTACATTCATATCTAGTATCATATTTGAATGTGATATCTTGATCTATAGGAAGCCCATTTTTAGTATAATAAGCTTCAACTTGATCGAATGTTGGTACAGCCCACTGCCATGCAGCTTCGGTAGAAGACACGTTTTGATTAATAATATTGGCAGCAGCCTGTATTTTCCACCAATCTCCACCTGATACAGGATTTGAGTTCCCCCAGATGAGTTCACTGTTCCAGCCATCAACCATCATGTATCTATAGTCATACAATGCCTTGATTTGTGGTTCTTTGTAATGCTCTATGTCCCAAGATGGAATGACTCCATTGTAGGTGTAAAGTTTCATACCACATTTTTCAGCAAAGACAATGGCTTCTTTGGCAGCATCGGCAGCTTTTTTCCATTTCTCTGCATCGTAAACGGTATTCACGAGTTGAACACCATCTTTATCTTTAAAGTCTTGATAGTAAAGAGCATTGCCATTAAATAAAGGGCTTGCAGCATAAAGTAGAACTCTTGATTTTATTGATTTGGCAATCAACTGATCGATTCGTCCCATATCATTAGTGGAAGTGATTCTATCTTTAAGATCAACCATGGCAAGATCGATTGTTCTCACAATATAATCGGCCACTTCATCAACTGGACTTCTTTTCACTCTTACCTCATTTACGCCAGCGTCAATAGCAAGGTTAACATCGGCAATAGGTATCGGACCGTATTGACTCATCAGTAGAAAGTGGTAATATGCCTTTAAGAAAATTGCTTCTGCTTTCCATTGTGTTTTCTCTAGGGCAGTCATATCATTTACTTCGTCAATATTCTCAATAAAGGTATTGCAATATCTGATGCCTTTGTATAATGATCCTTGACCGTCATAATCGGTCCAATAGCCAAGGATTGATTCTGCAACATTCTGCTTTCCTCTCATGATGTTTACTCCTGGAGTTGATTTAGCTACAGGTGTTGTCATCTCGTCGGATGCAAAAGAATAGTTAGAATAAACGCCATCTAGTTCGGGCAAAAAATGGTAGCATGAAGCAAGTGCTTTTATTGCTGTTTCACGTCTCTCAAACATCAAACTTATCTCCTGTGTTTTATCGGGAACTACGTCCAAATAATCAGAGCAACTGCTAAGGCATCCTACAACTAATATTATTATAAATCTTATATCTTTCATAATTGCTATGTTTTTAAAAGTCTGTTGTTTTAAAAGGTTACACTCAATCCAATGTTATATACTCTTTGAGTTGGATATCCCAATCCATACCCTCCCATTTCAGGGTCCCACATGTCAAACTTGCTAAAACAAAATAAATTTGTGCCCGATACATAGATACGTACACTTTCTATGGCCGCCGATTTGCAAATTCTAGTGGGTAAAGAATAACCAAGCTCAACACTTTTCAATCTTAGAAATCTGCCATCACGTAGCCACCACGTAGAGTTTTTCTGATTGTTAGATATAGTAGTCGTTGATAATCTAGGCCAAAAAGCATGTGGATCGGGATTATTCTCGCTCCAATGGTTGTTGGCAATAATTTGTAGGGCGTTTCGCTCGTCGATAAATGGAGCGATACTTGATGGGTCGATAAAGAAAGAAGAGTTGCCTGAACCTTGAAAGAAGAAGGAAAAATCAAAGTCCTTAAACCCAGTGGATATACCGAAACCATATATAATTTCTGGTACGCTAGGATATCCAATAGGAACTTGGTCATTTTCATCTATCTTACCATCTTTATTGATGTCTACATATTTAATATCTCCGGGCATATATTCAGAGTTTACCGATGAATTGCCAAATTGTGCCGGTGAGTTATTTACATCTTCTTGGTCGATAAATAACCGTTCGGCTACGTATCCCCATTGTTGGTTGATGGGATGTCCAATTCTACTCAAGTATGAATACTGATACTCAGGTTCTCCATTTTGCACATATTTATTCCGAGCAAATGTGTAGTTAAATCTAGAAGTCAGCCACCAGTTGCGTGTTACTACCCAGTTAAAGTCAACAGAGCCATCTACTCCCCATGACTTAGCTTCGCCAATGTTACTAGAGATGTTTGCTGTAAGTCCCATAGTACTAGGGATGTATTCCCGTGTCATGTAGATAGAGCGACGATGCTCTGTAAAGTAATCACACTGAATCAACACCTTATCAAATAAGTTTAATTCTACTCCATAATTAGCTTTAGTGGCAACTTCCCATCCTACTTCAGGATTAGAATATCGGTTTACTACATAGCCATTCGTATAATTGCTAGAGTTTGTACCAAATGTGAACCCATAATCACCAGAATTTGTGCTTACATCCGACAAATAAAAGAATCTATCAGATGGATCTGATATGGCATCATTACCCACTTTTCCATAAGTAGCCTTTAGCTTCAGTTGAGATAGTATGCTTTTTAGTTTTTCTGAATAAAATCTCTCATTACTTACTATCCAACAGAGCCCGGCTGATGGGAAGAAACCCCAACGGTGAGCTTTTGCAAACTTTTCCGATCCATTATATCCAAAGTTTCCTTCTATGAAATAACGGTTATCATACCCATACGTCAATCGTCCCGATAGGCCTAAATTTCGAGAAGGAAGAGTGGACAGTGCTGTTCCTTGTATTGTGTTTTGAGCATCTTTGGCCATGCCAACCAAAAGTCCTCCAACATCGTGTCTATCACCGAAGGTGCGGTTGTATTGCACTGCTGCCTCAAAATACATGCTACTATTGGTGTAGTTATAGGTGGATGGGTCATTCAATGATTCTGTACCTTCTGATATCACATAGATGTTTCTATTAATTCCTGCATCCGTTTCTACTTCTCGCATGCCATAATAGAAAGGTGTAAATGATCTACTATTCTGATTTATGCTGTAGATATTCATAGAGGCAAGAGCTCTCACTTTTAATCCTTTTGTAATAAATCCTAAGTCTTGCTCCAATTGAAACTGTGCCTGAGTAGTTGCGCTAAAACGATCTTTGTACCCTTTTACCATTTCAGCGTATGGGTTGGGATAAGAACCATTTCCTTTGTTGCCAAACAAAGTGTGCTTTAGATATTGCGTTTCATCTGTCTTTTCATAATACTTTGGAAAGTTTACCGGGTTAGCATCCATCACCATCCCAAATATGTTTTCAGTATCCTCTATCGGGCCATTATATTTATCTAGCAAGGTATAGAGTTTAATCGCAGCCTTTGTTGTTTTGGTAAGTGTAAAATCAATATTGGCGCGTATATTATACCGTTGAATATTGATGTTATTATTAAAGTTATTCATATTGTCAACCTTCAATAACCCACGCTCGTTTGTATAAGCTACAGATAGATAATATTGGGCAACATCACCACCACCGGTCATATTGACATTTGCTTTGTAGTTTTGAACATGATTGTTGAATAGCTCCTTGTACCAATCTACATTGGGATAAGTTTGAGTATCAATACCCTTTCTTGTCCCCTCAATTTTATCTTTCGAATAATACAACAAAGCATTAGGCTGGCGAGTGCGTAGAGCCTGATTATACAACTCCATGTAATCTACACCGTCTAAAAAGCTATTAATTTTAGTAGGAGTAGAGATAGAGGTTTCCAATCGTGCCGAAACCTTTATTTTACCCTTCTTGCCAATTTTGGTCATAACAAGGATTACGCCATTTGCACCTCTCGAACCGTACAAAGAGGTTGCTGTAGCATCTTTCATTATAGAAAAACTTTCAATATTATCAGGTTCAATTCGTGCCAAGTCTTCTGTTGTCACTTCAAGACCATCGATGAGTATAAGTGGATCGCTTTTATAACCGAATGTTGTGACTCCACGTACAAAGAACTTGGCATTGTCCTTTCCGGGTTCACCCGAAGTTTGATAGGAGATAATACCGGCCATGCGTCCACCAAGGGCTGTTGTTAAATTGGATGAGGCTACTTTTAGCTCTTTAGGGTTGATGGTATTGATAGAGCCAATAACACTCTCTTTCTTTTGCTTTTGGAAGGCCACTACTTGAAATTCATCTAGCTCCATGGACGATTCCTGTAATATCACATCAATGGTCGATTGATGTCCCACTCGAATTATTTGTGGCTTATAGCCTAAATATGAAAACTGTATTGTGTCATTTTCACTAACTCCACTGAGTGCATATCTACCATCAATTGAAGTCGATGTACCATTTGTTGAGTTTTTAATCATAATATTAACTCCAGGCAGGCTTACACCTTCGCTATCTACGACTACTCCTTTCACTAAAGTAGACTGTGAAAATGATGTTGTAATAGAAAATATGGCGAACACCATGATTGTCAATATCCGATTAAAGCTTGGTTTTAATATAAATCGTGTTACTTTCATAAGAGTATTTTTAATCAATAAGTATGATGAATAAGGTTATATATTATTATTTACAAGGATTTTCTGGCTTAAAGCATATCTTTCATACTTGAAGTTCAATAGATATAATCCATTGCTTAGATTGGAAATCGAGATACTGTTATGATAGGTGGACATGCACATAATTCTTTTACCGGACAAATCGTAAATAGTGATGATTATCTTTTCGTTATTATCATTGTTGAAGAAGATAGAGCCTGTATCTTTGTCGTAAGTGATACTCGTTTCTTGGTCTATGCTTTGTTTTATTCCACTTAAGAAAGAATCTATACGCCACCAGTTGAGGTTAAAGCCATCTGTGTAAGCCTCTATGCGAATTCTATTTTTTCCCTTCTCAAGAGTCAATTTGCTGTTTTGGGTTTGCCAGTTTTGCCAACCACCTGTCCCCGGAAGTCTTACTCCTGTTAGAAACGTTGTTTCATCATCAACCAGGCTGACACGATGAATTCTAATCATTGCCGAACTATTATTCACGGCAGAACGAAAAGAGACGTCATATTCGCCTTTTTGGTCAACATTAACCAGGTAGTCTAGATAATCTCCTTTATCTGCATAAGAACTGTTTTTTCCACCACCTTCGTCATTGCAATCTTCAAATTCAAACCCTGAATTCTCGATGAAGTGCTCGGCTTTAATTTTATTTGATATCTGATGATAATCTAGTGTTTTATTCCGAACTGAGCTTTTGTTAAACTGACTGAGATCCACTTCGTCACTCATGCAGCCATTACCCAAATATGTTAGTGCAATTTGGTCTTCAGGAAGTATATTCGCTTCAATCATGAGTTTTGCCAATCTCTGATTGTCTGTGTCAATTGATGTATTTATAATGGGCATTGAAGTTCCATTAATAAATGCCTCAAATGTCGATGGGTCTATTGAATTGATATCTTTCGATACGCTTACCTCTATGATATTTCGTATCGTGTCCGTTGAAAAGTCAAGTGCTTCGAATGGAGCAGTTGAAATGTCTTTAGGATTGACAAGTTGGAAATAGTTAATATTGGCATCTCCCTTTTCGAAGACAAGTTTTACGTTCACTTCTCCTTCGGGGATAATGATATTGGGGATAGATATTGTTTTCCAGGTAGCCCAACCACCTGTAGAAGAGAGTGATATTGTTTTAGAGACACGTTTGCCATTTACCAAGATATACATCAGTGCATTGGTACCATTTGACGCATATCTAAGTGCCATTGCGTATGATTTGTTCGAACCGGATGTTGCCGTGTATTGTAACCACTCGCCATCTTCAACAAAGCTAACACAGTATCCATTTGTTCTTACATCGCTACATTCTTCAATGTCTACTCCGTCATTGCGATATACCCAACCACGGTTCCATGTAGTATAAGAGTTTGTGTTTAAATGATAGTTTACGTCATCATTGTCATAATAAGCCTCTCCATTACTTCCCAAATCATAATCTACGGCATAGATTATATCTGTAATTGATCTTTTTTTGTAAGGCAATGTACCTTGTCTGAAAGGTCTATCTATCATAGCATCAATCACGTCATAGTTTATTTTGCAGTTTGTAATATGATGATCTTCTGCGAACTTCATGACACCCTTATACGCTCTATCTGCATTGATGTAATTATTGTTTTTCCATCCATCTAGCATGGCTATATAGTCCGAGTTCGTATAAGCAGTCATGATGTTGTTTATCCCGGTTTTTTTAACCGGCCACATAGACCACCCGATATTATTTTTCTCGCAGAGTTCAATTACTTCTGTAAACCAGGTATTAGAATTCTCGCCAGTTTCTCCCAACCATATCGGGCAGTTTTCTGCATCTCTAAGGTTTAATACCCACTCCAATGATCCTATGTCATTATATGTCCAATATTTATGAAAGCTATATACCATATTATTGTCCCATTTAGGGGTGAGGCCGTTGAAGTCATTGGCCCAGCTATTTCCTTCAATAAATACGATGTGGTTTTGATCTACTTCTCTAATGGCATTTGTTATCCTAATCATTAAATCGCGCAACGGCTTATTGTTTGGCTCTGAGAAGTTCCACCAGTTTGTTTCGTTTATTAAATCATATCCTCCAATCCATTCGCATGTCGCATATCTTTCAGCTAGTCTTCTCCACAATGCAACAAGCTTATCTTTGTTTGCATCACTTTCCCATAAAGACGGTTTCGTGTCGTTATAATCAGAGATGGCCCCATCTGTACCCTGTCCACCAGGACATCCATGCATATCAAGAATTAAGTAGATTTGATTTTTTGCACACCAATTGTATAAATTGTCTAGTCTGTTAAATCCCTCATTCAGCCATGTCTGTTCGCCAATTACGGGCTCTTCTTCAATAGGTAACGTGAACATTTTATAGTGCAAGGCCACTCTTACGCAGTTAAATCCCCATTGTGCCATTGAGTCTACGTCTGTTTCAGTAAAGTGTGTATCATACCATTTTTGATAGAACTCACTTGTTTTCTCTTCGCCTATGTTGTTTGTTAAGAGTTCACGAAACTTCCACATGGTAGGTGCAATATCGCTGCTATTCATCATATATCCCTCTTGCAACATCCAGTTTCCTGTGCCTATGCCACGAAAGATTAGATTGTTTCCATTTTGGTCGACGATACTTTTTCCGGAGGTTTTAACAAAACCTTCTTTCGATAGAATCTGCTGGTTGCCAAATAGTAATAAAGCAAATGCAAATAAGATGAGTTTGTGAGGTAGTTTACAAGAATATTTCATAATAGATAGATTGGTTAACACGTTGTTCTATTGCAAATCAAATTGTTATACAAATTTATTGGATAACGTGTTCCAGTCTTTTCTCATCTATACGAAATATAGATTATTTTGAGTTGTTGTGTGTGGTAATAAGTTGATATATAGTATTGTATGTGTTCATGAGCCACTTGGTAAATATAGTGTTTATCAAGTGGAAGAAGTAGCTTTTTTATATAATGAAGGATGGATTTGTTTCTATGATTCAGAAATATTGCCAATTCTCTGGATGCAACTTTCAAAATCATCTCTGTTCACTGCTGCCTTATTGCGCATTTTAGTTCTATAGGTATATATTGTGTTTACAGAGCATCTTAAGAATGATGCTATTTGTGCACTATCAGTTATTCCCAATCTGATTAATGCAAAAATTCGCAATTCAGTAGATAGATATTCATTTCGTTTAATCTCTATTCGTTCTTCGGTTCTTAGCAATTCATTAAAATCTACAATGAAAGTAGGATATAAACTAATAAATGCTTTATCGAAGTTTTCATAAAATTCCATTCGCTCGGCGCCCGTTGTTCTTTTGGAGTTTGTCATATTGAGCACTTCTTCGTATTTTCCCACTACAAGCTTGCGATGTATTTTTAGATTATAATCATCCAATTTGTCTATATAACTAGAACACATTTCTAGAAACAGCGTAATATATCCTTCCTTCAATGTGTTTAGCTCTTTCAGTTTGTCATTGTTTTGGCGCAATTGAATGTTGAGCGAACTCATTCTTAAATTGGCTTCTTTCAATTCATTTCTGGTTAAGGCAATAGTCTTTATTTGATGTATTACATATATGATAAGTATAAATGTGATAACGCACAAAATGCTTATTCCTATTACTGCAAATGCAAGAATTCTTTTTTGTCTCCTTTCTTTATGAAAGTAGGCACTATTTATAAGAGAATTGATTTCGGATATTTGTGATATACGTAATGCTCCATTATAATATTTAGCACACTCTACTACGTGTTGCATATATTTGTACGCTTTATCAATCTCTCCTTTATTATATAGTATGGTAGCAAGCGAATTTAGTGCAGCAATATCAGTTTTTGCTCCTTCAATGTCGGCAATACAAGTTTGGAGTAGAGCTTTTTCCTTCTCTTCTTCATTTTCCATCATCATATAAATGAGATATCTCATAAATCCAATATTGCCGTATTCCGGTGATAGTTCTGAGGCTTGTCTCATTCGTGCTTCATTCATAATAAGAGCAGAGTCGTAGACATCTTGGTCTAAATAGTTCTTTTCTTTCAGTTCTAAATAACGCATAGATCCACTATCTACGAGCAGATATAAAGAGTCTATGTATAAATTGAGATTGTTCTGATAAATTTGCTTGGAAATCATGTCGCGTGTCGAGAATCCCAGTTCGTTAAATATCAGATAGTTTGCGTAGTAAAACTCCTCTAACTGTTTATCGTTCAATTCATTCCGATCTATTGCCATTAGATAATCGTATGCTTCTTTGTACATCCCAATTCGACTAAGAAATTTCACTCCATCCAGTATGGTTATAGTTAACTTATGATTATCTCCTATCTTATTAGCTAATAGTATGTTGTCGGCCAGATATTTCAGTGCCGAGTCACATTGATAGGGTGCATATTCATTAAAGATGTCATTATTGAGTATAAATCTTTGTTCGTCAGAGGTCGAGAATTCGTTCAACATGCGTTTGAGTCCTGTTATTTTCGATTCTCTTATTTGGAAATAGTTATCGGATTTCGCTAAAGCTAAATCTAATGAATGATAAAGTGAATCTTTCTTTGAAATGGTACAATGAATATCTGGTAAAAATAAGATTAAGGAGAGTAAAACTAATAGGTTAAGCTTTTTCATTCATTTGGTGTTTTTCTTGATATAAAGGGCTATAATTCTACTTTAAGTGTACAACGAACAATTAAAATATATTAAGTATATAGCAAATATATTTATTTAATTTAATGAAAGCAATGAATCTTGTTAAAAATGCTATTTTTGTCCTTGTGGTAAATCTATACTATGTATAAACACCTCTTATTCAGTCAATCTTTCATAATGATAAAGTTAATCGATGGCTTGATGCATCCATGAGAATACAGTTCTGCCATTTTGATGATGCTCAGCAACAAACAATAATATGAATGAAAATCAATAATCTCTATTTTATGATGAACACCAAAACAATGCTGCTAGCCTTTTGCATGGCTATGCCCCTTACTGCAATTGCTCAGACCATAAAGATGAGCAGCCCCAACGAGAAACTGAATGTGATACTCACTTGCGATGAGGCCGGTCGGCCTGTCTACTCGGTAGACTACAACGGCAAGTCGATGCTTCAATCATCTCCGCTGGGCATGAGTACCAACAATGGCGACT
>CAMTOV010000054.1 GCA_947074235.1 uncultured Bacteroides sp.
AGTCGGCTTCTTGCAGAGCTTCGTCGAAGTGTAGTAGCTCCAAGATGGTTTCTATACCTGGTTTTAGTTCAGCATTCAAGAAAGGCAATAGCCCTCCGCCCATGCCTCCTGCTGCACCAGCGCCTGGTAGTCCGGCTATGTCTATCCCTTTATTCAGCTTTAATACATGCGCATAGTGGCGTAAGCCAGCATCCAGTTGCAACACCTCTTGTGGCGATGCCCCTTTTTGCGGAGCATACACAAAAGCAGCACCATCAGCCCCATAAAACGGATTGTTTACATCGCAAATGATGGTGAAGTGGCAGTCTTTCAACCTGCCGTCTGCGTGCGATTCGTCAATCTGCTCTATACGAGTTAAGTTCTTTCCGCAGGGCTTCACCTCTTCGCCTCTATTATTGAGAAAACGAAAGCCTAATGCAGCAAGCATTCCCGTACCGGCATCGTTGGTGGCACTACCTCCTATGCCTAGTATAAAATGTCGACAACCTCTGTTCAGTGCATCAATGACTACTTCGCCTGTGCCAAATGTAGAAGTGTAGAGTGGGTTTCTCTGATTGGACGAAAGCAATGGCAATCCGCTTGTGGCAGCCATCTCCAGAATAGCAGTCTCGCCATCGGCAGTGATGTGATAGCTGGTGGTGAGAGGATGCATCATTGGGTTGTGTGCCTCGCAAGATACAACCGTTGTGTTCATCACCGAGCAGATGGCGCGGGTTGTGCCCTCGCCACCATCGGCTATGGGGATAGATATCACCTCGCACTGTGGCAACTCACGCAAGATGGCACGCCTGGCTGCTTCACTTATCTCCCATGAAGAAGCCGAACCTTTAAACGAATCGAAAGCTAGAACTATTTTTTTCATCCAAATTTAAATTAGTAAAATAAAACCCAAACTACCGCTATAATGATGATAATAGCAACAAAAAAGATGGCGCATCCAGGTGTCTTGCTTTCTGGCCTATTCCTTGGGTTGGGGCTGGCACTATCATTCTTGTTGTCTTGATTGCCCATATAAAAACCATCATCGGGATTCATTTCACGATAAAGCATTTCGTCATCATCTTCTTCACTCATAGTATTAAAAAGTTAGTTCATATCAGTTACATAGATAAGCCACTACATTTTGGTTAGTTTCATACTGGTGAAACTTTATTTTCGCCTCGATGAAACTAAAGTTTCGCCTTGATGAAACAAAAGTTTCATAGGCATGAAACTCTGTGAAACTCAAGAGGTGTTTGGCTTCAACACATAAAATTAGCTATTTAATGCTGAATGACAATGATATGGAGTAAAAAGTATTGAAGTAAATATCAATATTAAAATTGCAGATGAAGAAATGTTTGATTGTGCATGAGTCTAGAAATGATAATAGCCCTTCGCACCCATATAGCTGCAATAGAGCCAACTATATGAGTAAAATTATGCATAAACATATAAATATTTGAATTATTTGTTTACATTTACTAATTATATCCCTTATGCAGTTGATATAATGTTAGGAATAAACGAATGAAAAATACATAAATAGAGTTCAGTTACACTTGTAACTTGAATTTGATTTTCTTAATTTACTAATTATTAAAGACACAAAGAATTATGGCTTACAAAATTGAACAAATTGAAGGCATTGGACCAGTGTATGGACAAAAATTATCTGACATTGGAGTAAAAACAACAGAAGATTTATTGACCAAAGGTGCTACTAAGCGCGGTCGTGCACAATTGGCAGAAGAAACAGGGATAAGTGAAACGTTAATTTTGAAATGGACTAACCATGCTGATTTATTTCGTATCAATGGTGTAGCAGGTCAATTTGCCGAATTGCTAGAAGCTTCGGGCGTAGATACTGTGAAGGAGTTTCGTCATCGTAATGCTGAAAATCTACATGCAAAGATGGTAGAGGTAAACGAGGAGAAAAATTTGACTAACCGTGTACCTGCAGCTTCTGAATTGCAACGTATGATTGATGAAGCTAAAACGCTTGAACCAATCTTGACATACTAATCTGAACATAACTTACATAAGAAAGCGATAGGTGAAATACAATCTTGTATTTTATCTATCGCTTTCTTTATGTGACTATAGTTTGAGCTATTTTATTTGTAAGTTTTTGACTACTATTCCTTCGATAGCTGTAGGGTCGTATTCTCCATTTTCAGCTTGAACAGTAATGTTTTCAAAAACAAAATCTTTTAATGTATAATCGTCCGACGGTCTGACATTGAAGAAAGTGCTACATTTCAAGTCTATATTCCTCATTACGATATTGTTTGAATAAGACATCGGCTTATCTTCTCGCCCTTTCAAATCAAAAAACTGTGTCCAGGGGCGGATGTACAAGAAGTTGTTTGCACTTCCCGTGATATCTTCTACGGTGATGTATTCATAATGTTGAGGTGTATCGGGGCGCATTTTCAACCACAATAGGCGGTTCGCTCCTTCGATAGTGCATCGGCGCAGTATGATGTTGCGGTTATGAATAGACTCGCTGCCGCAAGTAAGTGCACTGTGACAAAAGCCATACGTGCAATCTTCGATAATGATATTCTTGTTCCCTCCGTTGTTCTCATCTTGATCGGCCCATGGCCCTTTACCGCCTTTCAAGGCAATGGCATCATCGTTTACAGCCATGTAGCATCCTTTAATCAATACATTGCTACATACATCCAAGTCGATAGCGTCGGTGCTGGGTGCTTTCACGGGTTCGTGTGGCGAGTAGATATACAAGTTGAGCAGTTTGAGGTTGTTGCAACGATAGAAGTGAGTGGTCCAAAAGGGCGAGTTAATCAATCGCACTCCGCTGATAGTAACATTGTTGCTATTGGATACATAGAGCAAGCGTGGACGCAGCTCATCCATATTAGTACATTTAGGGTTGACAGCTCTGCGTAACCAAAACGACTTCCAATAGCGTTCGCCATTGCCATTGATAGTGCCTTCGCCCGATAGGGTAAAACCATTCACCTCATCGGCATTGATAAGCGCCGCAAAATACTTCAATGTTTGTCCTTCGATGCGAGTCATCACTACGGGGAAGTTCGATATATCGTCACTGCCTTTCAGCACCGCCTCTTTTTCAAGATAAAGATGCGTATTGGGTTTGAAGAAGAGCGATCCACTCAAGAATGTGCCTTTAGGAATGATGATAACACCACCTCCCTCGCGAGCTGCTAGGTCAATCACTTGTTGCAGTTGCTCCGTTTGTACTAAGTTGCTATCATTGGCAGTCACACCAAAATCGGTCACCACATACTTGCTTCCCAACTCCCTAATATTTGGTGCTTTAGTTTCATAAAACCATTGTGGGATAGGAGTTCCGTCGGGGAAATATTCTTTGTTCTTTCCAAATGCCATGCTTGCAAAACTTGTAAAGCATATTATGGCCATCATCTTTAGACAGGTGCTTTTCATATTAGTCAGTATTATTTTCGATGTCTACAAATATACTAATCATCTCTATATTATCAATCCGCACTACTCATTTGAATCATTTTAAAAGGATTAAATATCAATTTGCCTATACTTTTTGATTATAAGCCTTTTCAAAATGATTTTCATTTACTCTCTATTTTGATACTAATGTTCATTCAGTTACATTTGTTACTCTATAAAATATAGATGAATACTATGAATAAATACTTTGTTGCTCTAATGGCTATACTTATCTGTATAGCAACTACTATTAATGCTCAGGTCAGAATGCCTTCCATATTCTCTGATAATATGGTGCTTCAACAACAAGCTGAAGTTGATATATGGGGATGGGCTAATCCTCATCAAAAGATAAGTGTATCTACCTCTTGGAGCGATAAGACCTATCATGCTACTACCTCTAAAAATGGGAAGTGGAGTGTGAAGATACCTACACCAGCAGCTATCACCAATCAATCTCTCACAATAAGCGGAGATAACAGCGTTGTTATTAATAATATCCTAATTGGCGAGGTATGGCTCTGTTCGGGGCAATCCAACATGGAGTATCCCACTGCCAAAAGCTCTACAACGAAATGGAAGACAGGCATGTTTGATTATGACGAGGTAATGAAGAACGCTACGTTCGATAATATTCGTTTATTTAGGGTGGAGCATCAATTGGCTCCATATGCAGAGAAAGACGACTGTGTAGGTAGTTGGATGGTATGTAATACCGAAAACTTGAAAGAGTTCTCGGCAGTAGCGTTTATTTTTGGCCGTTCAATATTTGAAAGCATTAATCAGCCCATTGGTTTGATTCAATCTACTTGGGGAGGAACTCATGCTGAATCGTGGACACCCATGCCTGTCATGGCAAACAAACCTTTCTATAAAGATGTGCTCGATAAGTTTGCGGAGAAAAATATCAAGCAAAAGAAAGACTCGTGCAAAGTTCCCGCTACACTCTGGAATGGCATGATTGCACCTATTAGTCCTTATGGTATAAAAGGGGTAATCTGGTATCAAGGTGAATCGAACTCGATAAGAGCCGACAAATATCAACAGGTATTTACCAATATGATAAATGCGTGGCGCAAAGAGTGGAAAGATAGTAAACTACCTTTCTATTTCGTGCAAATTGCACCACACTATGGCCAACCGGCTGCTATCCGTCAGGCACAGTTTGATACGTGGCGTTCGGTAGCTAACACAGGAATGGTGGTAATAACCGATGTAGGTGACTCAACCGATATTCATCCCCGCAATAAGGTGGTACCAGGTGAGCGATTGGCTCGCTGGGCTCTTAATAGACAGTATGGCAAAGATGTAGCTTGCGAAAGCCCTTTTATGCAATCTTCGAAAGTAGATGGACAAAGTATAACTATCAGTTTTGCCAATGCTACAAATGGACTGAAAGCGGCTGATAATGGTGCTGTGAGAGGTTTTATTATTGCAGGCGAAGATCGTCGCTTCTATCCGGCAGATGTTGAGATAGATGGCAATAGCGTAAAACTAACATCTCCCAAGGTTAGCAATCCGGTAGCAGTGCGCTATGGATATGGCAAGTGGTTTGATGTAAATCTTTGCAATACCGAAGGACTACCAGTAGTACCTTTTAGAACCGACAACTGGGATCAAGAACTTTACTCTCGCTGGTTTGCTGACTCGGAGATGAACCGCTTTCCTGCAGCATGGCAGCTCGACCATGGCAAACGTCTGTTCTTTGGTTATGCGCAAGGTGTAGGTTGCACAGCCATGCTCAAAATGTGGAAAGCTACCGGCGAACAACACTATTTTGACTATGTAGAGCAATGGGCCGACTCGCTTATCAATGATAATGGAGATATACATCTATATGATATGTCAGCCTATAATATTGACTTTATCAACTCGGGCAAAGTGCTCTTTGATTGCTATCAGCAAACAGGCAAAGAGAAATATCGCAAAGCGATGGATTTGCTTATCAAGCAGATGAAGCGACATCCACGCACTACCGATGGGGGATATTGGCATAAGCTTGTTTATCAACATCAAATCTGGTTGGATGGTCTGTATATGTGCTCTCCCTTCTTAGCTCAGTATGGAGCCACCTTCAATCAACCCGAATGGATTGAAGAGGCAATCAATCAAATTAAAATCTGTCACAAACACACCTACGATAAAGCAACCGGATTGTATCATCATGCTTGGGATGAAAGCAAAAGACAACGTTGGGCCAATCCGGAAACGGGTCACTCTCCTAACTTCTGGGGGCGTAGCATCGGGTGGTGGTTTATGGCGTTGGTCGATAATCTCGACTTTATCCCCGAAAATCATCCAGATAGACCTTTTGTAATATCGCTGATACAAGGGTTGGCCGATACACTTCCTAAATATCAAGATAAAAACGGATTGTGGTATCAAGTACTCGACTGCCCCACACGTATAGGGAACTTTCCAGAGGCTTCGGTTACTACTCAATTTATGTATGCATATGCCAAGGCAGTAAATAAAGGGTATATTGATAAAAGTTATCGCCAATACGCTGAAAAAGCCTTCAATGGAATCAATAGTAAGTTGATGGGAACTACCTCTACAGGCGATTTAACATTAACTAGATGTTGCTCGGTAGGCGGATTGGGTGGCAATCCCTATCGTGATGGTAGTTTTGAGTACTACATTGGCGAGAAGATGCGCAATGATGACGCTAAGGCTACCGGACCCTACATTATGGGATGCTTAGAGTTGGGATTATAAGAAAAAGAATAAGAAACAGAATTAAAAACCGATAAAGATAATATGAAGAAGATTTTTGCGATAATTGCTTTGCTGTTGAGTTGTATCATATCAAGAGCCGCTGATTATAAATTTGAATACTTATATCAAGACTTGCCTTTTGATATGCCAAAGGTGCAAATTCCTACATTTAAAGACTACCAAGTATCTATAGTCGATTTTGGAGGAGATGCAACAGGAAAAACTCTTTCAACCGAAGCGTTTGCCAAGGCCATTAATCATTTAAGTGAGAGTGGAGGTGGTGTGCTCAATGTTCCGGTAGGTGTGTGGTATACAGGGCCAATCGTATTAAAGAGTAACATAAATCTTCATCTAGCCGCCGGAGCAATTATTCTTTTTTCGGAAGATAAAAGCCTTTATCCACTTGTCGATACTTCGTTTGAAGGGTTAGATAATACCAAACGTTGCCAATCGCCAATTTCTGCCGTTTGTGCTAACAACATAGCGATTACAGGAATGGGCACAATAGATGGAAATGGTGAATATTGGCGACCATTAAAGCGTGAGAAAGTAAATGAGTCAACATGGAAGAGGATTACTGCTAGAAAAGGAGGTGTATATAAACGTCCTACTTATTGGTTTCCTAGTGCGCAAGCCCTAAAAGGAGATTCAATATCGGATATGAATGTGCCACGCCACTTGACTACCGATGAGGAGTGGGCTTCGGTAAAAGACTTTTTGCGTCCGGTAATGGTGAGCCTCACAGACTGTAGCAATATCTATCTTCAAGGGGTTATCTTTCAGAACTCTCCGGCATGGAATATTCATCCCCTTAAATGTACCAACCTGATTGTAGACGAAGTGCTAGTACGAAACCCTTCTTATTCGCAAAATGGCGATGGGTTAGATATTGAATCTTGCACTAATGTCTTGGTGGTGAATAGCCGCTTCGATGTGGGCGATGATGCCATCTGTATTAAATCTGGCAAAGATAAAGATGGACGAGTAAGAGGCATTCCAACAAAAAACCTCATTGTGAGTGGATGCACTGTGTTTAGAGGCCATGGAGGTTTTGTAGTAGGCAGCGAAATGTCTGGTGGTGTAGAAAACGTATTGGTAGAGAACTGCAACTTTATCTCTACGGATGTAGGACTAAGATTTAAAAGCCGTCGCGGTCGTGGTGGTATAGTTGAGAATATCTATATCAAAAACATAGCGATGTCAGACATAGCCACCGAACCCATTTTGTTTGATCTGTTTTATGGTGGCCGTTCGGCGGTAGAGGTGTTAGAAGAAGGTGCAGAGCAGAGAGCTGTATCAGCTTTTAAAGTAGATGAAACAACTCCTGTATTTAGAAATATATACATTGATGGGCTAAACTGTCGCGGTGCTCGTAGAGCGATGTTCTTTAACGGGATACCAGAGATGCCAATTGAGAATATCAACATCAAGAATGCATTTGTTGTCTCCAAGCTAGGGGCTGAGATAAACTATGCTAAAGAGGTTAATATGGAAAATGTGGAGATTATCTCAGAAGATAATAAACCATTAAAAGTATCAAATGCACAAGCGTGCAACTTTGATGGTTTTAAAGGAGATGTGTTGTGGGGAAAACAGGGGAAATAATTATTCACTCTTTTCGTAGATAGTAGAAAATCTTATGTAGTTTTGTGTTCTATTTATCTATAACCTTTTGTTCGAATTACTTAATCTATTATGAAAGAGACCAAGTCTAGTAGGGATATTGTGCGATATCTTGTCGCCGATGAAAGAGATAGCCAGTTTGGAGTGGTAGTCAATACCGTTGGCAGACAGGTTATTGCCCCTCATCAAAGTTATCCTCCAGTAGATGTTCATCCCGATGCTTATCTATTCGAGGTTAATCAAGGGCGTATTTTGAAAGAATACCAACTACTCTATATTATATCAGGCAAAGGAACCCTTCAAATAGATGGTGTTGGAGAGTTTTCGGTGGAGGCAGGCAATATGTTTCTTATCTATCCGGATATACGCCACACTTATAAACCCGATTATCAAACAGGTTGGGGCGAATATTGGATTGGTTTTTCGGGATTGATAATTGATGAGATAGTTGCTAAGGGTTTCTTCTCTTTTAATCAACCACTCCTTCGTGTAGGACTTAATGAACGCATCGTCGATTTGTATATAAAGGCAATGGAGATAGCCGCCGAAGGTAGAGCTGGATATCAGCAAGCGTTAGCTGGCATTGTTATTCATATATTGGGGCTGGCAAGCTATCGCGATAGAACGTACGATTTTGATGATCAGTATATCATTCAGAAGATGAATCAAGTGAAGCTCATTATGCGAGAGGCCATATACGATAAACTCGATTTGGAGCAACTAGCTAGTGATATACACATGAGTTATTCAAACTTTAGAAAGACTTTTAAAGAATTTATAGGGGTGTCTCCTTCCTATTATTATCAGCAATTAAAGCTCGATGAGGCTAAATTGTTACTATCCACATCGGCTATCACAATCAAAGAAATAGCATTCAAATTAAATTACGATAATCCCGAATCGTTTGCCGTTTTCTTTAAGAAAAGAACAGGTTATAGCCCTAGTGAATATCGCATGATGAGATAAATCAAAAGTCAAAGGCATAAAGTCATTTTTGTCAATTAATAAATAATGTAGAGATTTATCTTTGCAATATATAAACTGACAAATCTGATGAAGACACATTATTTTCTAGCTTTCGACCTAGGTGCAACCTCTGGTCGCACAATTCTTGGGAACCTTATAGATGGGGTGCTTACTTTAAAAGAGCTTACCCGTTTCCCAAATCAAATTCTTCCATTTAATGGGCATTGCTATTGGAATATATTCTCTCTTTATGAACATCTTAAAGAGGGATTGATTGCTGCTTCAAATGAAGGAGTTGAAATTGGCTCAATCGGTATAGATACCTGGGGAGTTGATTTTGCTTTTATTGGAAGCGATGGCTCCTTTATGGGTTTGCCTTATGCATATAGAGATCCACATACGACTGATGCTTCTGAAGAATTCTTCAATAAATACATGTCTAAAGAGAATGTGTATGCACGTACGGGAATTCAAGTGATGAATTTCAACTCTCTTTATCAGTTGTACGCCTTACAAAGAGACAATTCTAGTCAGCTTGCTTCGTGCAATAAAATTCTTTTTATGCCCGATGCCTTGAGTTATATGCTGACGGGTGAAATGGTAACTGAATATACAATCGCCTCTACTTCACAAATGATTAATCCATTCACAAAGAAGTTTGATAAAGAACTGTTGGAGTGTGTTGATTTAAGAGAGGATTATTTTGGAAAGATGGTGATGCCATCAGAACAAATAGGTTTGTTAAGAAAAGATTTGGCCGAAGAGTGTGGACTGCCACAAATACCTGTTGTGGCAGTAGCAGGTCATGATACAGCATCAGCTGTAGCTTCTGTTCCAGCGCTCAATCCAAACTTTGCTTATTTGAGTTCGGGAACCTGGTCGCTGATGGGTATAGAAACACAAGAACCAGTTATATCCGAGCAAACGGCTGAATGGAATATTACCAACGAAGGTGGTATAGATGGAACAATTCGTCTGCTGAAAAATATTACCGGTATGTGGATTGTTGAACAATGCTTGAAAGAGTGGAAAAAGGGTGGCGTAGAATACAGCTATCCGCAAATGGTGGAATTGGCTAATGAAGCTAAACCATTTGTTTTCATGATCGACCCAGATGATGCATCATTTGCCAACCCTGCTAGTATGCTACAGGCCATAGACGATTATTGTGATAAAACGAATCAGTCAAAACCGCAAAGTCATGGAGAGTATATTAGATCTATATTTGAAAGTCTCGCTCTTAAATATAAGTCAGTGCTTGAAATGTTTGCTACACTAGCTACTTTCCCTATCGAGAAACTACATATTATTGGAGGTGGTTCGCGCAATGCACTCTTAAATCAATTTACAGCAAACTCTATCGGTATAGAGGTGGTTGCTGGGCCCTCTGAGGCAACTGCCATTGGCAATATCATGATTCAAGCAAAGGCTGCCGGTGTGGTAGGCGATTTGTGGGAAATGAGACAGATTATCTCTTCGGGAGTTGAAACACACACCTTTTATCCTGCCGACGAAGAGCAATGGGCCGCAGCCTATTATCGCTTTAAAATGATAGTAAAGTAGAAACTCAATAAAGATTAATCACGGAATTATAACAACTTTATATTTATATATTATGGAAAATATCAAAAAGACTTACGAATTAGCTAAAGAGCGTTATGCAAAATTGGGTATCAATACAGATGAAGCAATTGCTAAACTTGAGAAAATAGCAATTTCTATGCATTGTTGGCAAACAGATGATGTATCGGGGTTTGAAAATCCTGATGGTCAATTGTCTGGAGGTATTCAAGCAACAGGAAACTATCCTGGTAAAGCACGCAATATGCAAGAGGTATGGGCCGACTTAGTGAAGGTTTCTACTTTGATTGCAGGTAATCATCGTGTTAATATTCATGCTATCTATGGCGATTTTGGTGGTAAATTTGTTGATAGAGACCAAATCGATATTACTCACTTCCAAAGCTGGATTGACTGGGCAAAAGCCAACAATTTTAAATTGGACTTTAATAGCTCTTCTTTCTCACACCCTAAGAGTGGAATGTTAACTCTATCGAATCCTGATGATGAAATTCGTAACTTCTGGATTGAACACACAAAGCGTTGTCGTGCTATTTCTGAAGAGATTGGTAAGCAACAAGACTCACCATGTGTGATGAATCTATGGATTCATGATGGTTCGAAAGATACTACAGTAAATAGACTAGAATATCGCCGCATCTTGAAAGAATCGCTAGATGAAATCTTTGCTACTAAATACGAAAACATGAAGGATTGTATTGAAGCCAAACTATTTGGTATCGGTGCCGAAAGCTATACCGTTGGCTCTTATGATTTCTACTTAGGATATGGTGCCAAAAATAATAAGATTGTGACACTAGATACTGGTCACTTCCACTTAACAGAGAGCATCGCTGATAAGATTTCATCTTTGCTACTATTTACTCCAGAAGTTATGCTTCACGTGAGTCGTCCTATCCGTTGGGATTCTGACCATGTGACTACCATGAATGATGATACACTTGATCTTGCACGCGAAATTATTCGCTGCGGTGCATTGGATAAAGTAAACATTGGTCTCGACTATTTTGATGCATCTATCAACCGTATAGGTGCGTATGTAGTGGGTATTCGTGCAACTCAAAAATGCTTCTTGCAAGCACTTCTTGAACCAACTACAACTCTTCGTCAATACGAATCTAACGATCAATTATTTGAACGTCTAGCTTTGTTGGAAGAAGCAAAATCACTACCATGGACAGCTGTATGGGATATGTTCTGTGCTAAAAACAATGTACCTGTAGGAGAAGATTACATTGCCGAGATTCAGGCTTACGAGAAAGAGGTTACATCTAAAAGAAATTAATGCGTATGGCCAATAGAATAGTTTTAAATGAGACCTCTTATCATGGAGCAGGGGCTCGTGTAGAGATTGCTACTGAAGTAAATAAGAGAGGTTTTAAGAAAGCTCTTTTTGTGACAGACAATGATTTAATTAAATTTGGAGTAGCTGGCGAGATTGAGAAAGTGCTTCATGCTTCAGATATCTCTTATGAAATATTTAGCAAGCTTAAAGCTAACCCTACTATAGAGAATGTGCAAGATGGTGTTGCTGCTTTCAAGGCTGCCAATGCTGATTTTATTATCGCACTAGGTGGAGGCTCTGCTATTGATACGGCTAAAGGCATCGGGATTGTTATTGCTAATCCTGAATTCTCGGATGTTGTTTCTTTAGAAGGAGTAGCTGATACAAAGAATAAATCAATTCCTATTATTGCTCTACCCACAACAGCGGGTACTGCTGCTGAGGTGACTATCAATTATGTAATCACCGATGAGAAATCAAAGCGCAAGATGGTGTGTGTTGATCCTAATGATATACCCGTGGTGGCAATCGTCGATCCCGAATTGATGTATTCTATGCCAAAAGGGCTGACTGCTGCTACTGGCATGGATGCTTTGACGCATGCTATCGAAGGATACATTACACTTGGTGCTTGGGAAATGTCGGATATGTTTGAGATTAAAGCTATGGAGTTGATCGCCAAACACCTAAAGAATGCCGTTGATGAGCCTACAAATCAGATAGCTCGCGAAGGTATGGCTCTTGCTCAATACATTGCAGGCATGGGATTTTCAAATGTCGGTTTAGGCATTGTGCACTCTATGGCTCACCCACTAGGTGCATTCTATGATACTCCTCACGGGGTAGCTAATGCATTGCTTTTACCTTACGTTATGGAGTATAATGCAAATTCCGGAGCAGCCGCTAAGTATAAGCATATAGCGAAAGCATTCGGAGTAGATGGTACCGATAATATGAGCATATAAGAGGGTGTTGAAGCAGCGATAAATGCTGTTAAATCTCTTTCGTTAAGTATAAATATTCCTCAAAAGCTACATGAGATAGGGGTAAAGCGTGAAGATTTAAATAAACTAGCAATTGCTGCTTATAATGATGTTTGTACGGGTGGCAACCCTCGCCCTACATCTATTGAAGAGATAGAGCAATTGTACATAACAGCCTTTTAATTATGGAAGTATTATTAGGTCTATTAATTATAGCCATTGGTAGCTTTGGACAATCTAGTTCTTATGTACCTATCAAACGTGTCAAAGAGTGGTCGTGGGAATCATTCTGGCTTACTCAAGGTGTGTTTGCTTGGCTTGTATTTCCTTTTCTAGGTGCGCTATTCTCTGTGCCTGCTGATTCTTCACTATTCGAGCTATTGGGTAGTGGTGGTGCTTTTGAATCTATTATTTTTGGTGCACTTTGGGGAGTTGGTGGTTTAACATTCGGATTGAGTATGCGTTATCTGGGTGTTGCATTAGGCCAATCGATAGCTCTCGGTACTTGCTCTGCTTTTGGCACATTACTTCCTGCCTTGTTTGCTGGCATAGATATTTTTGTAGGCGGTGGATTGATTCTTCTACTTGGTGTTTGTATCACATTAGCAGGTATCGCTGTGATTGGATTTGCCGGGTCTCTACGTGCTAAGAATATGAGCGAAGAAGAGAAGCGTGCAGCCATAAAAGACTTTGCATTAACAAAGGGTTTGTGTGTAGCAATTTTAGCTGGTGTAATGAGTGCCTGTTTTGCTCTTGGGCTTGATGCGGGCGTTCCTATCAAAGAGGCTGCTTTGGCTGGTGGTGTAGATCCTTTATATGCAGGACTTGCAGTGATTTTGCTTGTAACTTTTGGTGGTTTCTTGACAAATGCTGTTTACTGTTTATATCAGAACTATCGTAATAAGACATTTTCTGATTATGCGAATTCAAAAGTCTTGATAAATAATATACTTTTTTGTTCCTTAGCGGGCATATTGTGGTATTCGCAATTCTTTGGACTGGAAATGGGAAAAAGTTTCTTGGTAGAATCTCCAATACTTTATGCATTCTCGTGGTCGATATTGATGTCGCTTAATGTGCTCTTCTCCAATTTCTGGGGAGTAGTATTAAAAGAGTGGAAAGGATGTAACACTAAAACAATTGGTGTGTTAATTACCGGATTACTAATCTTGGTGATATCGATATTTTTTCCATCGCTTTTTTAATTATAGATATTGGTTATTAAATATATAAGACAATGTATTACAACGAAAAATTAGACAAAATTATTAATGAAATAGCAGAAGTTGCAGGCTATCTTTGGGAAAAAGGATGGGCCGAACGTAATGGAGGCAATATTACTGTTAATGTGACCGATGAAGTGGATGATGCCTTGCGCTCAAAGAAACCCATCACCGAACCGATTGCAATTGGTGAAGTGTTGCCACATATTAAAGGGATGTTTTTCTTCTGTAAAGGCACGAATAAACGAATGCGCGATTTGGCTCGTCGTCCTTTAGATAATGGTTCAATTATTCGTATTTGCGACGATTGTGCTCATTACGAGATTATAGCAGAGAACCCTGTTAAACCTACTTCGGAACTTCCTGCTCACCTTTCAATGCACAATCAAATGATTGAAAGTGGCAATGGCTATAAAGCGGCTATTCACACTCATCCTATTGATTTAGTTGCCATGAGTCACAATCCTCATTTCTTAGAAAAGGATGTTCTATCTAAATTGCTTTGGAGTATGATTCCCGAAACAAGAGCATTTTGCCCCAAGGGGATAGGCATTGCAAACTATGAGCTTCCGGGATCGCTTACCCTAGCAAAATCTACAATCAACCAATTGAAAGAGTATGATGTGGTGATGTGGGAGAAGCATGGTGTATGTGCGGTTGGTCCAGATATTTTGGAAGCTTTCGATCAAATTGATGTATTGTCTAAAGCTGCACAAATCTATCTTACAGCCAAGAGCATGGGGTTTGTACCAACAGGTATGTCCGAAGGGCAACTGCAAGAGCTGAAAGATGCTTTTAACCTATAGTTCTGTTATCACAGACTAAACATTTTGAACCAACAGTGCTTTTAAAGCTCTACACTATCTAGAACTGTATTGATACTGCTGGTTCAAATATTCTTTAATAAGTACTATTGCAATATTCATATTTAAGTCCATTTTCTACGAATAAGAAATTTATATACTTTTATGCTATAATGAAGATACTATGACACAAAAAACAATCTACTTGCTTTTATTTATCTGTATCGTTGTGTGTGGATGTAATAAAGAACAATCTATAAATCGTTATGAGGTTGTCTCTCGAAACAATCCGATAATCAATCAAATAGACTCTCTCTCCTCACTGAGTGTGGGCAATGGCGAGTTTGCCTTTACGGTGGATGCTACCGGTTTACAAAC
>CAMTOV010000055.1 GCA_947074235.1 uncultured Bacteroides sp.
GAAGGGTAACTATAAAAACATCCCCATGTTTTGTGGTAAAACATGGGGATGTTTTAGTGCATTACATGGGGGTGTTTTATACAACAACATGGGGATGTTTTCACCCATAGCTCGCTATATGATTGATGCTAAGCTTGATAGAAGGGCTTTTTAGATACTACTTTTAGCACACTAAAACCGCCTAAAAAAAGAGTGCCGACTACATGATAAAACACGTAGCCGGCAGCCTCAAGAGTTATTATATTACAAACATTCTTATTTCACAAACTCCTTCACAGTTTCTACTGTACCATCGCTATAGATGATGCGTACAATATTAAGACCTGGTTGTTGAGCATTCATGCGCAAACCGCTTGTGTTGAAGTATTGACGCTCTACCACCTCTTTCGAAGATAAAGCCTCGTCTTCGATACCCGTTCCACCATAAGTCACGCTGTTTGATGCTTTGCTTAAACCGCCCATAGCATTGGCAGCACGCACACTAAACTGGTCGCCATCTTCGGTAGCGCTAGGCACTGCATAAGAGGTGCTGTTAGTGAAATCTACCACTTTGCCGTTTTTGCAAATAGCGTAGCAGAATACATAGTCGCTATCATCCCAGCTGATGTTACCGTTGCTGATAGCAATTGTTGGCGCTAAAGCTTGCTCAGTAAGCAATGCAGGTTGCCAAGCGTCATTACCGCTCAATACATTCTCTACAGTGAAGCGAGCAGCCTCTTCTGTTGTCAACACAGGGTTGTAAGATACAGTACCCGGAGTGAAAGTAGTTTTACGCTTGCTGCAATCTACTGCAATGCCGTTGGCATCTTTACTGTTGTATTCGGCAAATAGCTTAGGTAGATTTGTAGGGCTCATATCGCTCCAGCCTTCAGCTTTTGGCAATACGTTCATTGTTGTATTAATCCATACACTCATAGCACTGTTTTGCCAAGGGCGACCAAGTGCATAAGAGCCCTTATTTAAATCATCACCATCAATTGTACAGTTGTTGAATACATACCCCCAATCTCCTGTAGTAGTAGGAGCTGTGATTACATTACCACTACGATTTTCCAAGTAGATGAGTGTGCGATCGAAGAACACATCACCACCTCCACAAATAAAGTCTACCGTACCGTGAATTTCACACTCGTCAAGATACGAACGCATGTTATTGTTGTTGGTATAGTAAGTATCTTGGTAGCTCAACATACGGATGTTTTTATACACGTTCTTGTTACCTTTATCTTGTAGAGCCACACCGCGACCAGCCACTGCACTATTGAAGTAATCTAAGTTATTCTTCAAGGTGATGTCTTGCATGTAAATGTTCTCACCGGTAGGCATCAACGTTGCAGTAATGCCGATACCCTCTGCAGTTGGCGCATTTACTATGATGGTATTTGCCATGCTCTCACCAATAAGCGAGATATTAGACTTCACTTCTGTGAGCGTAGTAGTGCCCAAGTCGTAAGTACCATCGTGCAAGAAAATGCGGAAACGATTGCCCGATGCAGCATTGTTGTTACCCTCTTTGAGGGCTGCAAGCAATTCTTCGATGGTGCTAACTGTTACATCATACATACCCGGAGTCACTACAGGAGGCGCCATCGTTTTGAAGTTGATAGTAATAGCCGAAGTCAATACATTGCCCGATTGATCGGATACGCTATTGGCAGGAAGCGTAAAGGTATAGCTGCTGTTATAATCCAATGCTATATATGGGAAAGTGATTGTCTTTCCGGCTACAGTGCCATTCAATGTTTTATCGCCCAATGTTGCTACGGCATTCTCTGCCAAAACCACACGTTTGTCAAACGAAAGAACGATACGGCCATTGGCAGACACATTCGTTGCATTGTTTGTAGGAAGCATGCTTTCCAATACTGGCGCTTTGCCATCATCGTAGATGCTTGGAGTACCTGTGATGTAGATAGAGTTGATGGCTGTACCATCGTTGGTTGATGTAGAACCTACGATATCTGAAGTATAATCGGGTATCCAACGAAGCGAAAGGGTAGTGGCGTGGTCACACTCAGCAGGAAGTGTCACCTCAAATGGAGTCCATGTCTTTTGTCCGGCAATAGTTAGGCGACCTGCCTCTTTGTATTCTTCACCATCCAACGAGTATTCTAGCTTTTGCACTTGGTAAGCATTGTAGTTGTACAACATTCTAGCATACACCTTGATGCCCGTAAAGTCGGTAGCGTTGATTTTTGTTTCGTAGTAATACTTATCGGCAATCGGCTTCCAGTTTACAGCAGCTGCTTCGCCTTCATAGCCATTGTCAGCCTCAGTCGATTTGTCTAACCAGCCTAGTATATTGCCAGCTTCATTGCGAAGTATCAAAGCTGCATTCGCATTATCTACCGTAGAAGCAAAGTCGGCAATGCGGCTGTTGCTTCCTTCCAAATAGAAGTCCCATCCTGCAATATAATCACCTGCACTATAAACAGCGTTGTATGCTTTGTCCGCATCCATCGTAACGGTTAGCTCGCGAGTTGTTTCACCGCTTGTCCAGTTAGAGAACTTCACCACGTAGTTTTCGGTAGCAGTCATCGTAACGCTTGCTCCCTCTTCATACATATTTTTGCCATCTACCACTGTTGGGCTAGGTGATAGTGCAACCATGTAGTCGTTGCCATCGCCGCTAGCTGTAGTAGTAAGCGAGTAAGTAGGGATAGCTTCGAATACAGCATTGATAACCATATCTGTATCCAATGTTTGATTGTAAGACTCGTTAGTAGAGAGTGTCTTGCCACTTCCATCCACCCACTTCACAAACTGGTAGCCGAAGCTTCTTTTAGCAGAAAGAGCTACAGTAGTACCTTCATCGTATTCAGGGCTTTCGGGAGTTACCGATGCTGTACCCCCTTCGATAGGAGATGCACCTAGTTGCAAGGTAACTTGCGGAGAGTTGATTTCTACTTTAGAGAAGATTTCTAGCTCAAACATATAGGCATTTTGAGCAGGTGCTATATTGCTCCAACGCAATTGTACACCCTTCTCGTTGATATCTGTTTCAACCCACACACCCTTTGAAGGATTAGCTACTGCATCTGATAACACAACCCAATCACTATCGGTTGCACTTTTCTTTTCAAGTTTGAAGCCACGGTTGTTACCAGTTGCACCATGAAAGTATCTAACACGTGTGATGTTGTTTAAAGCAGTAGTGGTAATGATACCCGGCTGTTCCTTTTCTGCCATGGCAAAACCTTTTAAATCGCCAAATTTATCGGCATTAGTACCTTGTGGTTGAACTCCTACTTTGTCGAATGTAAAATCAAATGACTCATTGCTGAAATTGGTAGTCTTAGTCACAACAATAGGATCTCCTTTTCCAGAAATACCTTCCCAATCAGTGAAATCAGTTGCAAAAACAGGACGCTCTTGCATATTAGAAACAACCTCTGGATAATTAATCTTGAAATAGCGATAATAAGAACCATCGCCAATCACTATATCAATGGTTTCGTCATTGCCTCCGTATGTGTAAGTAGCAATTTTATTATTAACTTCATAATTTGTGCTGCCTGCTATGGTAGTGGTTGTTGCAGGATTGTATGATTGAAACTCAACTACACAATTCTTAGCAGCTGGGAAAGTCAAGATAGAACCTGAGTTCATTTGAGCCCAATCGTCGTTGTTGCTATTGTTAATCTTGCCGTTGGTAGCATTTAGATCAATCTTCACATCAATAACATTTTCGTTTACATAAGCTTGAGATACATAGATACCACTCTTTCCTTCTAATGCCAATACTGGCGCACCATATTTGCGTTGGAAATCCCAAATTACAGTTACAGCCCCATCACGATCGGCCAACGATACAGTGTTGTCAGTAAATACAGGTGTTAAAGCTAAGTCGCTAGAAACAACAATAGTTTCACCGGGGATATAGTTGCTGGTGCCATCTGTCCAAGCAGAAAGTGTTTGGCCTTCTATATAAAGAGTACGGTTTGTAGGAAGGGTATATTGTTCTCCTAGTTGAACAGTTTCGCTAGCAGGCGCAGTTCCTATATCTGTGTAAGAACCTAATCCAAAGCTCACAGTAGCTGTAGAAGGTACTTCATTTACAGCTTCAACAGCAATGTAAGGAATGTATTTACCACCATTGATGTTAAGTGTAGTAGCCTCTCCACTGTAATAACCAACTGCAACAGGCTTAGCGCTTCCATGATAACAGCCGTCTACAATATTGCTAAAGGTAGTAACTACATTGCCCGAAGCATCTTTTACCGTTACATCTCCACCATAGTTGCATCCACCAATAGAGATTTTTACATTGCCGCTAACCGGAACTATAAATGTGCCCGGATTGAAGCCATGATCATTACTGTGAAACTTGAAGTTTTGTAGCACGATGTTAGCCGAAGTGTCATCTTTGTCTACTCGAGTTGCGTTACCAGTTTCGTCGATAGCTACGCCAAAGCTGACAGTTGATGTGTTGGAAATCTCATCTGCAGTGAGCAAATTTCCATTCATCAAACTCAATTGGATGTCTTTAAAAGTACTTTGTGCCCAAAGTAAAGTAGGCGCAAAACACAACACAGACATACACAAAAATAACGTGTAGAGTTTATTCCTCATAATAATAGGATTTAAGTTGTTTAAAATTGTTTATAAGTTTAATGCGAATATAAACAATGTTTAAATGAGGTGTTACTCTACAATTTTAGTTAAAACAGATATTACACAAGATAGAACAGTTTATCCATATTGAGCAACCAATAAATACATCTTATTGAAGTAACTCTATCCATTCTTTATCGCTCAGATTACTCACAGAGTCGTTTTCTGCAATTACTCCTGCTGCTATTTTACGTTTTTGCTCTTGCAATCTGATGATCTTTTCTTCGATACTTCCTTCGGTAATGAATCGATAAGCTATCACTTTTTTTTGCTGACCGATACGATGTGCTCGAGCAATGGCTTGGGCTTCGGCAGCAGGATTCCACCAAGGATCGATGATAAATACATAGCCCGCTTCTACCAAGTTGAGCCCTACACCGCCTGCTTTGAGTGAGATGAAAAAAGCTTGAATATCTTTCGATTTTGAAAACAAATTAATCTCTTCATGTCTATTGGTTGAGGTGCCGGTGAGCCAAGCGTATTTCCAATCTTTGCGTTGAAACTCGGCAGCTATTAGTTCGAGATGCTTCACAAATGAAGAGAAAATTAATACCTTGTGACCTTCGCTTTGGAGTGTTTCGAACATTTCTATAATGCGCTCCATCTTGCCCGAAGTATCGGTGAAATCGGAGGAAATAAGACTGGGGTGACAAGCCAACTGACGTAAACGTGTGATGCCGTTAAGTATGACAAATCGTTCTTGACTGGGGACATTACTCATTTTTAGTAACTCATGTCGCAAGCTGTTTTTCTCTTTATCATAAATCTTTTGTTGCTCGCTCAACATGGGGCAATAAACAATTCTTTCGGTAAGCGGAGGTAGTTCGGGAGTAACCTCTTGCTTGGTGCGCCTCAATATAAATGGCTGAATAAGCAGGCGTAGTATAGATTGTGTCCGCTGGTCGCCGTTGCTGATGGGCGTACCATATTGTTTATTAAAACTAGGTTCACTGCCAAATAAATCGGGTTGAAGAAAATGAAACTGTGTCCAAAGGTCGCTCAGTGAATTCTCAATAGGCGTACCGCTGAGCACTAAACGATGCGTGGATTTTAAACGAATCACCGAACGAAACGTCTGTGAATCGCTATTCTTGATACTCTGACTCTCATCCAATACCACGCATTCAAAAGCGTAGTTTTGTAGCATTTCAATATTATTGCGCAGTATGCCATACGAGGTCAAGACAAGGTGATATTGGTTAAAGCGTGCTTCTATGTTCTGTTCCGTAATACGATGATTGCCGACAAAATCAAAATGAGAAAGACGGGTAAACTTACGAATTTCGTTCTTCCAATTATGTAAGAGCGAGGTAGGCATTACGATGAGGCTTGCTGATGGATATTTTGGCTTCGGTTTTAAGTGGTGCACTTGTTGTAAGAAAGCCAATGTTTGCAATGTCTTTCCAAGTCCCATGTCATCGGCCAAGCAGCCTCCAAAGTTTTGCGTATATAGATTCATCAACCATTGATAACCTTTGAGCTGATAAGGCCTTAAGGTGGCTTTCAAACCCTTCGGCACAGCGTATGAAGAGGCTTTCACTTCATGCATCGTTGGGTTAGCTTCTAGCAACGATTGCACCAATCCTATATGCGACGGTCTTAGTCTGATTTGCTTCTCATCCTCTTTTGCTTCGGATAATAATCCTACGTATTGGCTAAACCACTCTTCGGGCAGAAGAATGAAACGGCCATCGGGTAGGGTGTATTCTCTTTTGCCCTCCAATATATGCCGGCGGAACTTCTGAAAAGGAATTCTAAACTCACCTACTACTACACTAATGTGGAGTTCAAACCAGTCGAGCGTCCTCTCATGACTCTGTTCAATCCTTATTTCATCGGCGCAATAGGCGACATCATTGGTACTACTGCTCAAACGGAAGTCGCCTTCTAAAAGCTGCTTGTGTGAAGCAATCCATTGAGTTAGATTCTTTTCGTTTACCGTTTCGGATAGTTTGAAATGCGATTCATGTGTAAACTCCAATCCTGCTTGCAAAAGCTGATTGATAAATGCTTGCTCTTTATCGCTGTCTCGATAGAAATAATAAACGGCAGTTTTATTTTCCATCTGTCTGCAAAATAGATGCCTCTCTTTGATAGGATGCTTTTCGATAGAAAATTCCTGATCTCCATATCGAAAATTCAATCGTAAGAGTTGGGTATCGTAAACCGTTTCTTCAAAATACAAGATTGGCTGGCATGGGTAATGCAATTCTTCAAAAGAAATCCCTTTCACCGTAGTGTCATAATACCGAGCTATAGGAAATAATATATTTTGGATATACTTGTCTACTGCAGGGTTATTGATGCTTATCACATCTTTTCGTGTGAATGGGGTAAGCAGATGGGCAGGTAGATATTCGAAGAAATAGAGATTCATGCCTAGTGCCAAAGCAGTAGGAGTAGAGGTTAGCGCAATGGCTGGCTTATCATCAGTTAGGCTAAAGGGTTTGCCAAGATATTCGCAACTCAAACGATAGCTGAGCTGTTGCTCTTCGTAATTGAAAGTAAGATGTACATCGGCAGCTTGTGGACGCAGATGAAAAAGGTGATGCGGATAAAGAATACGAGTGCCGTTGGGCTTTTGATAAATAGGCAATGAGTGCAAACGAGCCAGCTCTACCATTTGTAGTAATTTGTGGTCGATAAAATGGCGCACTTTCTTCCAGAGTTCAGGCTTATCAGCAAGAAGCTTTAAGAACCTGGCAGTGATGTTCTCTTTCGAATAGACATCCATCAAATACTTTTCGGTATAGTGGCGTGCAATCTCTATAGCTTCTTGTTCGATACTGCTTAACCCATTAATTGTTTTATTAGGCAGATGAAATGCTTGTTCTACCAACAACAATTCGTCGCTTCCCTCCTTAGCTTGAACCATATAAGGAGTAAGGAGCATACCAAGTGCAGGATGCTCTGAAAGGACAATAACGAGCCTGTTGTTTAGATTTTCCTTTTTCATTCTCTTATGAATAAACAAACGAAGATAAGAGATTTTGTTTAAATTTGCGTTATGATAATAGGAGAAAAAAAACGTGTATTACTTGGGATGAGTGGCGGAACGGATAGTTCGGTATCTGCCATGTTGCTTCAACAGGCGGGTTATGAGGTAATAGGCGTTACTTTTCGTTTCTACGAACTGAATGGCTCGCAAGAATATTTGGAAGATGCACGTGCGCTGGCTGAGCGCTTAGGTATAAAGCATATCACTTACGATGCACGTGAGGTTTTTAAGGAAAAAATTGTAGATTACTTTGTGAATGAGTATCTACAAGGTAAAACTCCTGTGCCTTGCACTCTTTGTAATAATTATCTAAAGTGGCCTCTTTTGGCAAAACTGGCTGATGAAATGGGAATCTTTCATATTGCTACGGGACATTATGTGCGTAAAACTTATGTAGATGGTAATTATTATATCATTCCTGGTGTAGACCCAGATAAGGATCAGTCTTTCTTTTTGTGGGGAGTGCCTCAAGCGTTGCTTCAACGTATGCTATTGCCTATGGGGGAAGTTACAAAAACATGGGCACGCGCTTTTGCTGCCGAGCGCGGATTTAGTAAAGTGTCTACTAAGAAAGATAGCCTCGGCGTTTGCTTTTGTCCAATGGATTATAGAACCTTTCTTAAGCAAAGCGCATTGTATCAATCGGCGGCAATTGAAAAAGGTAGGTTTCTAGATGAAGAGGGTAGTTTTATTGCTATGCACGAAGGTTACCCTTTCTATACTATTGGTCAACGTCGTGGTTTGGGCATCGATTTAAATAAGGCTGTCTTTGTAAAAGAGATACATCCCGATCGCAATGAAGTAGTATTGGGTGATTTAGCTTCACTGGAGAAAAAAATCATTTGGCTTGATGATTGGCATGCGATAGATGAAGAAAGATTGTTTACGGCTACTGATTTGATTGTGAAGATACGCTATCGTAAGCAATTAAATCACTGTAAGGTGACTCGTGACGAAAATAATAGATTGCGTATTGAATTATCTGAACCACTAACTGCTGTAGCCAACGGACAAGCGGCTGCTTTCTATCAAGGTGAATTGCTGGTAGGAGGAGGAATTATAGTAGATTCAGTAACTTAATTATAAGCTAAATAAAAACTAACTTAGTTTAGACTGATTAGTTGGTGAGTCTTGTTCCGCAACTAAGTTAGTGATTACTTAAAAGTCTCTTAGTCTTTGTTGAGTGTCATCATCTCTTCAATATATTCGCGCGTATTGCTCAAGCGAGGAATCTTGTGCTGACCACCCAATTTGCCTTTTGCTGCAAGCCAATCATGGAATAAGCCTTTGCGTGCCACAACTATCTCTAAAGGTTGCAAAGCAATATCTTTCCAGCGCTTAGCTTCATAATCAGAATTTACCTCTTTAAGCGTTTGGTCTAATATAGAAGAGAAGTTTGTAATGGAATCTGGCATTTTGGCAAATTCTATCATCCACTGGTGTCTACACTTTGCGTTTTCATCCATAAACACTGGCGCAGCAGAGTAGTCGGCAACTAAAGCACCTGTTGCTGCGCATGCCTTAGCTAATCCTTTTTCTGCATTATCAACAATGAGTTCTTCGCCAAAGGCATTGATAAAATGCTTTGTGCGACCAGTGATAACAAACTTGTATGGGTATTTGCTAGTAAATTTAACTGTATCACCAATCATGTATCGCCATAGGCCGCATGATGTTGAAATAACAATGGCGTAGTTTTTACCAACCTCAATCTCTTCTAAACAATACGCTTTGGGATTCTCTTTGTCCACCTCTTCCATAGGGATAAACTCATAGAAAACACCGTAGTCGATCATTAAAAGCATAGCAGGATCGGATAAATCGCTTTGCGTACCAAAATATCCTTCAGAGGCATTGTAGGTTTCTACATAATGCATCCTCGATGACTGTATCACTTGCTTGTACTGCTCACGATATGGAGTGAATGCAACACCGCCGTGAAAGAATACTTCTAGATTGGGCCATACTTCTTCCAGAGAAGTTTTACCCGTTTTTTCTAAAACGCGCTTGATAAGAACCAACATCCATGATGGAACTCCCGAAAGGCTTGTTACATTGGTAGATATAGTATTATTGGCAATAGCTTCTATTTTGCTTTCCCACTCGTCCATCAATGCAATTTTCTTGCTTGGTACACGAACAAAATCAACAACAGGGCTGCCATTTTCAATAAGTATAGCTGATAAATCTCCTACAAGGCTATGTTTAGAATTGTGATTGGGACGATGACTTCCCCCTAAAATTAAGCCCTTACCCCAGAAAACATTACTTTGTGGGTTTTGACGAAGATAAAGTGCAGCAGCATCTTTACCCCCTCTATAGTGAGTATCGGCCAAAGACTCTTTGCTTACTGGAAGGAATTTGCTTTTATCGTTGGTTGTGCCCGAAGATTTAGCAAACCAACGGATTTCTGAAGGCCATAAAAGATTCTGTTCCCCATTACGTAAACGCTCCACATACGATTTTACATTCTCGTATGTTTGAATTGGAATGCGCTCTTTATATTCATCATAATTATTAATAGATTTATAATCATACTTCTTTCCCCATTCTGTATTAGCAGCTTTCTGGAGAAGATTCATCAACACCCTTTGCTGTATTTCGCCAGGCTGTGTATTATAAAGGTCTATTTCTTTTAATCGAGAATTAAATATGGGTTTAATTATTTTTGTTACATCCATTTTCCTTCGCCAAATGTTTTAATCATGCAAAAGTAAGTTATTTATCTTTTTTTCCTACCTTTACATCAGAAATATTCGTTAAAAGTTTACGTTTTGTTCTGTTGTACTGATATTTAGACTAAAACGATGAGAATAGGTATATTGACATCAGGCGGAGATTGTCCGGGTATAAATGCTACTATACGTGGTGTTTGTAAAACAGCTATCCATCATTATGGCATGGAGGTAATAGGTATACATGGTGGCTTTCAGGGCCTATTGACCAAAGATGTGGAGTATATAACCGATAAATCGTTATCGGGTTTGCTTAATTTAGGAGGTACTTTTCTAGGTACTTCACGCGAAAAACCTTTCAAAAAGGGAGGAATGGCTCCCGATGGTGTACATAAACCAACACTTGCTGCACAAAATATGGCCGATTTAGGTATGGATTGTTTGGTATGCATAGGCGGTAATGGCACACAAAAAACAGCCGCCAAGTTTTCGGACATGGGTGTCAATGTGGTTTCTATTCCAAAAACAATCGATAATGATATCTGGGGCACAGACTTCTCTTTTGGCTTCGACTCTGCCGTAACAATTGCTACCGATGCTATTGATAGATTACACTCTACAGCTAGTTCGCACAAACGTGTGATGGTGATTGAGGTAATGGGACATAAAGTAGGTTGGCTGGCTCTCTATTCGGGCATGGCTGGTGGAGGAGATATTATCCTTCTTCCTGAAATTCCTTTCGATATACAAAATATAAGCGAAGTGATACAGAATCGTGTACGTCGGGGTAAAACATACTCTATTGTGGTTGTGGCAGAAGGTATTCAAACCGATGGAATAAAGCGCCCTGCTGAGTATATAGCGCAAGAAATAGAACGTGCCACTGGCATTGAAACACGTGAAACAGTATTGGGATATATTCAGCGTGGTGGATCGCCAACGCCTTTTGACAGAAATCTATCTACAAGAATGGGTGGTCATGCTACAGAGCTAATAGCAGATGGACAATTTGGTAGAATGGTTGCATTAAAGGGTGATGATATTTCATCTGTAGCTTTATCAGAAATAGCAGGAAAGCTTAAGGTAGTAACCGAATCGCACGACCTAGTTGTTCAAGGTCGTAGAATGGGTATCTGTTTCGGCTGATTGATTTTGTTTGATTGCCTCTTCATCAGCTGTAGTCATTAATTCGTTTGTAGAATCAACCTTGGGGTTCTCGTTGGCTTCCTCTACTGTCTCTTCGATGGTAGAGTCTAAGATGTCTGTATTGTCATTAATAATCTCTTCAATCTCTTCTTGAAAGTCGCTGCTTGTTTCTTTCTCTTTTGATTTCTCGCTTTTTGCTAGGCTTACCGCTTCGTTGAAATCAGTCTCTTTTAGCTTTTTGATAGCCATTTGTGCTGCATGTTGCTGTGATTCTTTTTTAGAATAGCCCACACCCGTACCAGCTGATAGCCCCTCTACTCTGATTTCAGTTTGAAATACAGGATTATTATCATTGTCGTAGAACTGCTCTATTAACTCAAAAGATACAACCATCTTGTTTTTTTGGCTCCATTCAATCAACTTCGATTTGAAGTTAACCTCTTTGCGAGATAGTTTTTCTAAGTCAATATAAGGAGTAATAATACGCTCTTCGAGAAACTTCTTGCAGCAGTCATACCCTCTATCCAAGTAAATAGCACCTATAAAAGCTTCAAAGGCATTGCCATACATATAGCTATTGTGTGATGATGATCGAGAAGCAAACTTTATCAGCTTGTCTAGCCCAATTTCTACAGCAAGTTTATTGAGTGTTTCGCGTTGCACAATCTTAGAGCGAGTATTGGTCAAGAAGCCTTCGCGCTTTCCAGGGAACTTTTGAAATAAAATATCGGCAACAATAGAGTCGAGAATAGCATCGCCAAGAAATTCGAGTCGCTCGTTATTGACTAATCGTCCTTGCTCGGTGCGCTGCGTTATTGATTTATGAAGAAGAGCCTGTTCGTAAAGCTCTATGTTGTGGGGATAAAACCCTAGCATTTTATAAAAACAAAGATAAGAGTCCCTATTCTTCTTGAACAGAACTCTTATCTTGTCTATTTGGTTACGTAACACGTCTTATTCTGCGTATTTCTTGAAGATAACACAAGCGTTGTGACCACCAAAACCAAACGTGTTTGATAGAGCAACATTAACTTCACGTTTTTGAGCTTTGTTAAAAGTGAAATTAAGGTTGTAATCGATGTTTTCATCGTTATCTCCCTCTTCGTGGTTAATGGTTGGAGGAACAATGCCATTCTTGATAGCAAGAATACTTGCGATAGATTCTACCGCACCTGCAGCACCTAGAAGGTGTCCAGTCATTGATTTGGTAGAGCTTATGTTTAAGTCAAAAGCATGTTCACCAAATACCTCTTTAATCGCTTTAGCCTCAGAAATATCTCCTACAGGAGTCGATGTACCGTGTACGTTGATATAATCAACATCATTTGGGTTCATTTCCGCATCTTCCAATGCGTTCAACATCACTAATCTAGCTCCCAATCCATCAGGGTGCGATGCTGTAAGATGATAAGCATCACCCGACATACCCACACCGGCAACTTCTGCATAGATTTTTGCTCCGCGTGCTTTAGCATGTTCAAGTTCTTCAAGAACTAAACATCCACCGCCTTCACCCATGATAAATCCGTCACGGCTAGCGCTAAATGGGCGCGAAGCTCTAGTTGGTTCGTCATTGCGAGTAGAAAGAGCATGCATGGCATTAAAACCGCCTACACCACCAGGAGTGATAGCAGCTTCAGCACCTCCACTTACAATAGCGTCACATTTACCTAAGCGAATTAGGTTGAATGCATCAGCAATTGCATTGGTAGAAGTTGCACAAGCCGAACATGTAGCATAGTTCGGTCCGTGAAATCCATACATAATTGATATTTGACCAGCTGCAATATCCGAAATCATTTTCGGGATAAAGAAAGGATTGAATTTAGGTCCGTTTTCTTTGTTCACGTAGTAGTTGCCAACTTCCTGTTCGAAAGTGTTGATACCACCGATACCTGCACCAAAGATAACTCCAATTCTATTTAGATTAACCTTTTCTACATCAAGACCTGAATCTGCTACAGCTTCTTTAGCTACTGCTACGCCATACTGTGTGTACAAGTCCATCTTGCGCGCCTCTTTGCGGTCAATATATTGGGTCGCATCGAAGCCTTTAACTTCACATGCGAATTGTGTTTTGAATTGTGAAGCGTCGAAATGAGTAATAGGCCCTGCTCCACTAACCCCATTCACAAGATTGTCCCAGAATTCTGAAACAGTGTTACCAATAGGAGTAATGGCGCCCAGGCCTGTTACTACAACTCTTTTTAATTCCATAACTGAATAAGTTCGGTATTATTTGCTGTTAGCTTCGATATAAGATACAGCGTCACCTACAGTAGTGATCTTTTCTGCTTGATCATCTGGAATAGAGATACCGAATTCTTTTTCGAATTCCATAATTAATTCTACAGTGTCAAGAGAATCAGCTCCTAAATCATTAGTGAAGCTAGCTTCGTTTGTAACTTCTGATTCTTCAACGCCTAATTTATCTACGATAATAGCTTTTACTCTTGATGCAATTTCAGACATAACTTTAAGATTTTAATTAATAAATAGTTTTATTTCTTTAAATTTGCGGTTGCAAAGGAATAAATATTTATTTTTCTGAGCAAATATTTGATTAAATAAATGCATTCTTTTGCACATTTTTTATTGTTCTGTGCACTAATCTGTCTAAATATGAAGAAAAACATCGCTATTTTCGCATCGGGTTCTGGAACTAATGCCGAGAATATTATTCGCTATTTTAAAGATAATGAACGTTGTAGTGTTTCTTTGGTTGTATCCAACAAGCAAAATGCGGGTGTATTGGCTCGTGCCAAAGCGTTGGATGTGCCTACTGCGGTAATAAACAAAGATAACTGGGTTTTAGGCAATGAAGTACAGTTATTACTTCAGCCATACAAGATTGATTTTATCGTTTTGGCTGGTTTTCTTCTTCATATACCAGATATACTTTTGCATGATTATCCCAATAAGATTATAAATATTCACCCTTCGCTTTTGCCTAAATATGGTGGTAAAGGTATGTATGGCGACCGAGTTCACCAAGCGGTAGTAGCTGCAGAAGAGAAAGAGTCGGGCATCACTATACATTATATAAATGAGCACTATGATGAAGGGGATATTATTTTTCAGGCTACTTGTCCGGTGCTACCTAGTGATACACCTGATGATTTAGCTGCCAAGGTTCATCAACTAGAATACATGCATTTTCCTGCTGTTATTGAAAGTTTG
>CAMTOV010000056.1 GCA_947074235.1 uncultured Bacteroides sp.
CTTAATCAAGAAGGAAGGGTTGACCCGCAGATAAATCCCAATAGTAAAATTGGTGGAGTTAGCCCCCTTTATGCGAGTGCCATCGGCATACTGCATGTGCCCCGGCATAGAGTAGTAAACTTCCGCTTTAACACCCAGGCCATAGTGTTTGGCAAATGTGCGAGCATACTCAGCGGTAAGCGAAAGAGTTTGAGGTTTATCAAATGTCAACTCATCATCGGTCATCGACACAGCACCATAGTAAGGGCTACCAAAAAGCGAAATAAAGTCTTTGCAGATGAAGTAGCCCGCATTAATTAATAAATCTTCTCTTAATTCTAGCGTAGAGCGAAGATAAGCACCCAAGCCTTTGTTGTGCGGCCATAAATCGCCCGATTGTTGATAATACCCCAAGGCATCGGCCTCGAAGTGCAGCGCTTTAAACCATTTTTTATTGTACTGGCGAGTGGCTCCTATACCAATAGCCCCATTGATAAGTGTAGATACCGGACGTTCGTTATCTACCAAGTTCTCTCCTCCTCTATGCTGCCCCAGTACTTGCGCAGGCATATAGAAGTGCCATTTAGAAGATTCGGAATTGAGCAACGTACGAGTAGAAAGTCCGAGTGTAAATGCCTCTTGATGGGTGTCCTTATCAAAGATAAAGCTCTCCCAGTTGAGCCACAAGTCGAGATGAAAGCGAGGGATATCCCACAGCAGCTGCACACCCGCTTCGGGGTCGGCTGTTAGGTTTAGTTCAGGATTGTAAAGCGGCTCGATAAGTCCATGATTTAAGCCCCCATAGATATCACCAAGAACAATATTTAGGTTTTTGAAGGCAACTTGTGCTCTAACAAATGGCACAATATGAGCGCCACGTTGATATTGGTTTCCTTTCCAAAGCGATATATCATTGTAAGCATAGTTGGGATATCGGTAAGCCCCACGATAAATCAAAGCATGCCCCCCTACTTCCAACTTTAAGTTAGATAACGGTTGATAGGTAAGCTTGGGTTGTATCCATAGCCCGGGCAGAGAATAGCCTTTGATAAAGAAACCATCAAACTCATTGTTCTTGAAGAAAAGAGTGTTGTCAAGCTCGAAAACCAAATCCCCTTTCTTTTCGGGATTTAAATGATAATCGGTAAGCAACACTTTGTCGGTCATTTGTGCAGACAAAGGCATACACAAACAAACAAAGATGAAAGTCAAGATAAGGTTATATAGGTGGTGTGTTTTCATAGCGTGGTTGTGTTATGCGAGCGATTGCATATCGTTGAGGCGTTTGTAGTAACCATTCAATGCAAGAAGCTCTTCGTGCTTGCCACGTTCCACAATCTCTCCTTCATAGAGCACGCATATTTCATCAGCATTTCTGATGGTTGATAAACGGTGAGCAATGGCAATCGTAGTACGTGTCTTCATCAAACGTTCTAGAGCCTCTTGCACCAAGCGTTCAGATTCGGTATCGAGCGCAGAGGTAGCCTCATCGAGAATCAATATAGGAGGGTTCTTCAAAATAGCACGTGCAATACTAATACGTTGACGTTGTCCACCTGATAGTTTACCACCACGGTCGCCAATATTAGTATCATATCCTTCGGGTTTCTCCATAATGAAATCGTGCGCATTGGCTATTTTAGCTGCCTCTATCACTTGCTCCATAGTAGCATTTTCTACCCCAAAAGCGATATTATTGAAGAAGGTATCATTAAACAGAATCGCCTCCTGATTGACATTTCCGATAAGTGTACGCAGATCGTGAATATAAGTATCTTTGATATTTACACCATCAATGCTTATTTCACCCTCTTGCACATCGTGATAGCGTGGCAATAAATCGACTAACGTAGATTTTCCGGAACCTGACTGCCCCACCAAAGCTACCGTTTTGCCCTTACCTACGGATAGGTTTACATTTTTCAGTACCTCTTTTTTGCCATCGTAGCTAAAGCTGATATTCTTAAATTCAACCTTATCATTCATCCCTTCGAGGTGTGTAGGATGAGCTATTTCGGTAATGTTGTTTTCGGCTTTCAATATTTTATCTACACGCTCCATAGAGGCTAACCCCTTAGGAATATTGTAACCCGCCTTCGAGAAGTCTTTCAATGGATTGATAACACTATAAAGAATAACCATATAGAAAATAAATGCAGGGGCATCAATGCTGGAGTTATTGCCCAAGATAAGCGAGCCACCAAACCAAAGCACAATCACGATTAATATTGTACCCAAAAACTCACTCATAGGATGAGCCAATGCTTGACGCATAGCCACCTTGTTGGTGGCATCGCGCAACTCGTTGCTGCATTTAGCAAAACGATCAACCATTCGTTTTTCGGCTGTAAAGGCTTTGATAATGCGAAGACCACCAAGCGTCTCTTCCAGTTGTGACATGGTATCGCTCCACTTGCTTTGAGCCTCGTGTGATTGACGTTTCAGTTTCTTACCTACTGTACCCATCAGCCAACCCATGCCCGGCAATACTAAAATGGTAAATAGAGTCAGTTGCCAGCTGGTGATAATCAATGTAGAGAAGTAAAACAAGATCAAGATAGGGTTCTTAATCAGCATATCGAGCGAACTGGTGATGGAGTTTTCTACCTCACCCACGTCACCACTCATACGAGCAATTATATCTCCCTTACGCTCTTCAGAGAAAAAGCCCAAAGGCAAAGACATTACTTTTGAGTAAACCATGATACGAATATCACGTACCACTCCTGTGCGCAAAGGTATCATCACAGCCGATGAACCAAAGTAACAAGCAGTTTTAAGAAAAGTCATAAAGGCCAAAAACAGCCCTAAGAAAAGCAATGTAAGAGATGCTCCATAGTTTCTAATCAGCTCTGAAACATAAAAATAGAAGTTGTTCACTGCGATATCTTTCATGCTCTCGCTTGCATCCCAGGGGATAAACTCGTAAACGGTATTATCCATCTCAAAAAGAATCTGAAGAATGGGGATAAGTAGAGTAAAAGAAAAGATATTGAATATAGCTGATAGTATATTTAAAGCGACTGCACCAAATACATATTTCTTGTATGGAGCTAAAAAGCGTCGCATAAGCTGCATGAATTCCTTCATTATTATTTCGCGATAAAGTTGTAAATGTTTAAGGGTGACAAAGATATACGAAATAAGTCGAATAGTTGATATAGGGGTATGGAAAATAGCAGTTTGTTAACACAAGATACCGACAAATTAGCGCTTAATGAAGCTTAGAGATATTAAATAACTTGTCGAAGACATAGATTGGAATAGTCATCAGCTTGTTTTCAAAAAAGTGAGGGTATAGTTCTTGCATTTGTACACGAAGAGTGGGATTAGCTCGTAGCACTTTTTTTAAACGTTTCATCAACCGTCCCTTTATCACAGATCGTTGATAAGAGGAAAGATTGAGCAATGCCGAGACACGACTGATAACAGAATATCCTTCCAAGAAGTAGAGCCCTTCCTTTTCGGCCAAAGGAGACACCTTGTTGGTATGCTGACGAAAATAATTCAGCTTTTGATTGATACGTATCACATCTCCTTGTAGAACCATCTCAACCCAGAAAAACCAATCACCGCAATATTTATAAGATTGAAACATGGAATCAATATGTGCAATACACTCTTTTTTAAATAGAGCCATACTAGCATTGTAGATACTGTTTTTCCAAAGCATTTGCTTTTGCAGAAACTCTTTGTTATCAAACAAAGAGTATGTAGCAATATTTGAGGGGTATTTATCCCAATCCAAATTGATAGAGCATCCATTTTCATCAACCATCTGCGAGCCACTAAATGCGATTACAGCATTGGGGTGTTTCTCCAATAAAGAAACTGTTTTCAACAAAAAATCGGTATCTGCAAAATCATCACTTTCGGCAATCCAAATATACTTTCCCTTTGCTAATTGCATGCCCTTATCCCACTGTTTAAAGGTAGAGCCGCTATTTTGATTGTTGAATACAATGTGCGAAACAAGCTGATTTGTCTGGTAGCTTTCCAGAATGCTACGGCTATTGTCGGTAGAACAATCATCAAGAAGGATGATTTCAAAATCGGTAAAACTTTGAGCAAGCACACAATCAATTCTTTGTTCGAGGTAAAATTGATGGTTGTAGTTGGGAATGATAACCGAAACAAGAGGTGAACTCATCAAAGATAATTATTAATACCATTTTCACAGCGTCTTAGCTGTCTTGATTTTACGAGATTCAAAGCATCAATATGCATCTGCTCACCAAGTCTTGAAGATTCACTATGCCAAAGATGATATACAATGCCACCCATTTTCAAGGCTTTCTTCTTAACACCTGAAAAATGTAACCGGTATGCCATTTCGCTATCTTCATGCCCCCATTGTTTTAAGTTCTCGTTATATCCGTTCACAGAAATAATATCATTGCGCCAGAAAGCCATGTTACAACCGCGCATATGTCCAATCTCTTTTGCATATCGCTCAGCAAGATAAGTACGCAGTAGCTTTGAGCGTATTCCATTCAACACAAAAGCGGGTTTGTATTCTAGTATATTAATTTTTAGACTGATATCAGTTATTAATCGATTGGTTACCATTGGGCCTATCTTGGTTCTGCTGCCACAAACAAAATATCCTTCTTGGCTCATATTAATATGATCTTCAATAAAATGACGCTCCATAATTACATCACCATCTATTTGGATAATATAATCACCTGTTGATTGGGCAATAGCTTTATTGCGAATAGTAGAAAGCCTAAAGCCATTATCTTCTTGCCAAACATGAATAATAGGGACATTGATAACCTTTCTGAAGGTATCAATCAATAATTTAGTATCTTCAGTAGAGCCATCGTCTGCAATGACAATCTCATCGGGCATTACAGTTTGCAACGAAGCACTTAGCAAACACAAACGGAGTGCATCTTTCCAATTATAAGTAGAAATTAATAGAGTGATTCTCTTATCATCCATATATGTTAAGGTCTAATTTTACATCACTTGAAACAAATAACAAATGTAATTTTGTTTCTCAAATTTAGTTGATATCTAGTTTTATTTTACAAAACTAGTAAAAAAGATATGATTAATATCTCATTAACATCAAATGATTTATATTTGTAGTGATTATTAATATAAAAAAATGAAACGAATGGGTATTTCTGTTATTATCAACACCTACAATGCAAATAAGCATTTACACGAAGTGATAAATGCAGTCAAAGATTTTGACGAGGTGATTGTATGTGACATGGAGAGTACGGATAACACCGTAGAAATTGCTAAAACGTTTAATTGTAAGATAATCACATTTCCCAAAGGAGAGTGCACAATTGTAGAGCCGGCTCGCAATTTCGCTATTACCCAAGCTAGCCAACCATGGATACTTGTAGTAGATGCAGATGAAGTTGTGACTCCCGACTTAAAAAAATATTTATATCAATTGACAGAACGCCCCGATTGTCCATCAGGTATCTATATTCCACGGAAGAATTATTTTATGGGGCATTTTATGCATAGTTATTATCCAGATCCACTTCTTCGTTTTTTCAAAAAAGAGAATACGGTGTGGCCTCCCACTGTACACTCCACTCCTATTGTCGAGGGGAAGATAGAACGCATCCCTCCCAAAAGAATGGAATTAGCGTTGATACATCTAGCCAATGATTCTATAGAAGTAATTGTTCGTAAGTTTAATGACTATACCGACAATGAGGTAATAAGAAAAAAGCATAAGAAATATGGCGTATTTGCTTTAATACATCGCCCATTGGTCAGATTCATAAAAGTGTATTTTATAAAAGGTGGATTTCGCGATGGGAAACCAGGACTGATCCGTGCTTACTTTGAAGCCTATTATCAAGTGATAATGGTATCGAAAATGATTGAAGCAAGGCAAAGTAAGAATAGTGACCAATAGATTACTTTTTATTCTTGAAATAAATATACAGAGCTAAAGTACGGCTTATTGAACTGACAGCTTTGCAAAGAAAAAGTAATTGCTTATTTGTATATGAGTTATTTAGCGAATAGTGTAATATAGTATGTATGTAGTGTCTTAAAGCCCTTCGAAAAACCTTATTCTGCAACTGATTCCCATAAAAGGATTGAAGCCATAGAATAAAACTTGCAGTTGCCTCTACCTTCTGAGCATTATATTGGTTAGAGTTACTTATATTACACCCTTCTACATTGCGCCAGCCTACCGGGTTGCCAGGCAAAGCAATCATACCACTACCATTTGAGAACTTAATCCATGTAGCATCATCAGAGCACCAAGCCATAGGAAAATTAACAAAACCGCCCGTATTATTATAAATCGCTCTGCTAAAAACATACTCGCATGCTGCTGAATCTATTTGTGCATCCAATTTTTTAATTAAGAACTGATACGATGTTATTTTTTCTTCTATCACTCGCGGGGGTATTAGAGTATCCCCTTTTTCATCAATCACTTCCAAAGGAAACCTAAAGAAGCAGTTATCAATATCTCTGTTTTTTGAAGTATCTAATATACGCTCAACGGCATCAGATGGCATAACATCGTCATCAGAGAAAAACCAAATCAAAGGTTCTTCGGCAGACATTTCAATACAACGCTTCCATTGACCTACCAAATCGGTCGCACCTAAGTTAGTATCAAAACGATGATATACAATATTAATTTTATCAATAAATAAGCGAACTATCTCATAAAGTTTAAAGGGGCTACAATCATCTCCAATATAAACGGTAAAGTTTGTACAGGTTTGGCGGTTAATGGACTCTAACGTTTGACGTAAAAAAGAATCTTTATAAGCCGGTATTATTATAGCTAACTGATTGCTCATAAACAATAATTCTTAAAGATAAAAACTGAATGTGTTGCAAAATTAGAAAAAATACAATTATCATTATTCTATATCTCTTTTTATTCTACTTTTGCAGAATAATCGTACTATTCGATGCATAAAAAACTACACTATGATTGAAAAAAATATATTAATCGTTACCCCATACCTACCCTATCCAATAGATAGTGGTGGTGCTCAAGCACAATTTCACATGATTAATTATTTAAGGAAGCACATACATATATCTATTGCGTTTTCTTATCAATATAATAGAAATGGAAAGGCTGGACATGAGGAGCTTCAAAAGCTCTGGCCTGATGTAGATTTTTATCCATTTGCCATGTATCGTCCTAATTTTATTTTCAGAAAATGCAGGCAACTATTGAGGTCGGTAAACAAATGGCCTGCATATGAAGACAAGAATATGGTGCACGACGCATTAGCCATGTCTTTTTATGAGAACTTTAATTATAAGTTTATCGGTTTTATAGGCGAAATCATTAATAGCAAACATATTGATCTAATTCAAATAGAGTTCCCAAAATTTCAGAACTTGACTTTTGGCTTCCCTAATATTAAGCGACTTTTCATTCAACATGAAATACAATTTATACGCAACGAACGCTTTTTAAATGGCATAGACCATTTATCTACGATTGATACCTATCAATATAGAATGATGAAATTTACAGAAATTGCAGCTATGAATGCTTGCTCTGCAGTAGTTGTATTGACCGATATTGATAAAGAAATCTTAGCGAAAGAGGATGTAAAAGTACCAATATATGTTTCACCGGCCGTTATACCCGTACCCGAAAGCCCTGTCAACGAAGAGTATTGTTACAACAACAAACTAGTGTTTCTAGGGAGTTCTGATCATAGTCCTAATTACGAAGGAATTATGTGGTTTTTAGAAAATGTATGGCAACATATTCTTGATAAAAAGCCTGATACACAGTTACAGATTATCGGTAGATGGAGAAATCGCTTTATTAGAGAAATAAATAGTAAATACTCAAACGTGGAGTGCGTTGGTTTTGTTGAATCTATAGACCCATACTTGAAAGATGCAATTATGATTGTACCTATCTTAATAGGAAGTGGAATGAGGATGAAAATCATTGATGCAGCCAACTATGGAGTTCCTTTTATCACTACAAGCGTAGGTGTAGAGGGACTAGATTTTCAAAACAATATTGATTGTCTTATTGAAGATGATCCCGTTTTATTCGCACAAAAAACAATTACTTTAATGGATGATAATTCTAAGCAGGAGATATTTAGAGCAAATGCCTTCAAGAAAGTAAAAGAGTTGCTTCCTACAGATGAGTTGTTGAACAAGCGCTTGGATATATACAAAGAGCTTTTATCCATATAACAATAACAAACAGAATTATAGAGCATGGAGAAAAAACACCTTGTAAAAGTCATTATACCTATCTACCAGTCTTCCTTATCGGATATGGAAGCGAGCGGACTTATCAATAACATGAAGGTTCTTTCAAACTACCAACATGTGATAGTGAGCCCTAAAGGACTTGATATTTCGCAAATAACTGCAAAGCTACCAAAGCATGAAGTGTTGGAAGTATCCGATGAGTGGTTGGGCAGTAAAAACGGTATTTCAGGATACAACAAGATGATGCTATCAAAAGAATTCTATGAGTTATTTTCTGATAGCCAATACATGCTGATCTGTCACTTAGATGCTTGGATATTTCGTGATGAGTTGCAAGAGTGGTGCGAAAAGAATTTCGACTGCGTAGCTCCCACGTGGATAAGACGTGATATTTACGACTCTCCATTTATCAAACCATTCACTGCAATCAAAAGGCTATTTACAGCAAAGAGTGATAGGATAACTAAAGGAGACATTTATAATAAGATTGGTAACGGAGGACTTTCGCTACGCAAGGTGGACTCTTTTTTAAAGGCTTGCTACATATATAAGGACAGGATTAATGAATTTACTCAAAACCGCCATCACCTCTATAATGAGGATGTATTTTGGGCTATCATTCCTCAAGAGTTTGCTTATCCATCCGTTGATGAAGCAATGGATTTTGGTTTTGACACCAACCCTAAATACTGCTTAAAAACAAAGCAAGGCAAGCTGCCATTTGGGTGTCACAGCTGGACTAAACCACGCTTTTATAAGTTTTGGAAAACGTACATTAATTACTAATGATTCCTTCGACACTTCTACACCGTCATAAATATATCTTCAAAGTATTTGAAATTATCTAATGTAAGTGAGGCGTTCTTATCTTCCATGTGATATAGCGGGATATGACGATAATAAGATGCCACTAAAGAGAAGGTACTTTTGGCGCCGATAATGTAATCACATTGAGACAATAAATATAAATCTTCAATTTCACTTCCTTTAAAAAGATGAACATCTTGAGAGTTTAAATCCGTCCGATATTTCTTAATATCAAGGTTCTTGTCGTTGGTAGAAATAAATACAGACACACTTTTGCTAGGAAAGAGGTTTATAAACTCTCTGATATTTCTGATATAAGTATCATCATCAAAGTAATATTTGCCACCTAAGAAGCGTGCATAATCACCTCTACGAATATGTACGGCTAGTTTTATATCAGTCTGATTGCATGAAGCAAGATATTCATCTACCGGTTTTTTATACTTTGCTTGAATAGTAAACTGCTGCTTTATTTCATCTTCATACTTAAAAAACAGTTCCGGAAAACGAAAGCCCCATCCACTGATGCCAATTAACTTATCGTTCTTTAAGTCTTCTATGTCTTTCGAAGTAACTTCATTGGCATACTCCAGCCATAGATGTTTGATGAGATGAGTGTTGATGAGTGTCTTTGCAAAAAGATAAGTACCCCAATTGTGAGACATATTCTTACACAATTCAAAGTATTGATATTTGTAGGAGAAGCGCATAGAAAGCACTTTAATCCCATTTTCACGTCCCCATGCGTATATATGTGCATATTGCAAGATGTTGTTACACATCTGTCCATATCCTTTTACAAAAATCATCGTATCTATTTTATTAACTGTTTTTAAAGTGCTTCAAAGATAATGAAAACAGCAAGGTAGACAAAGAAAGAGAGTTATTTCATCACTCAATCGTCATACGATCGCTATTCATTCTTTGCATGTATTGTTGAATAATGGCTTTTAGTTCCAATTCCATTTGATTTTGTTCATCAATCTTATTCACCAAATTATCTTGCAACAATCTATCTGTCTTGAATGCATAAATAGCTACCATTCTCTCTCCATCAAATTGCAACATATAGTCGCCTTTGAAGTATTGATAAATGCCATTGTTATGATTGACGGCGAAGTGTTGCTCCTCGGGGGTATGTAGCAAATCGTTGCCAAAAGCCACAAATGGTTCATCGTAACCAAGATAACCCAATACCGTAGGCATGATATCTGCTTGCTGAGCAATAGTCTCCTTTCGTCCCTGCAAATCGCCATTGGGAGTATAAAAGATGATAGGCACGGCATAGCGTCCGGCATCGGTTTTATATTCGGCATAGTGCGATTGGTTGGTGTGGTCGGCTGTCAGTACAAACAGCGTATTGTCAAACCAGGGTTGTTGTGATACATTCTCGAAGAAGCGTTTCAAAGCGTGATCGGAGTAAAGCACGCACTTATGTATCTCGAGAGGTCCTTCGGGGAAAATACCTTCATAACGCTCTGGAATACGATAAGGATGATGTGAAGAAGCGGTGAATATGCCTACTGAAAATGGTTCGGGGAAGGTAGATATCTTATCGGCAAAGTATTGCATAAATTCTTCGTCCCAAATAGCCCAGTTACCATCAAAATCGGCTTCATTGTTGTAGTCTTCTCTACCAAAGTAATCGGGATAACCCACTGCACGAGCATATGCTTGAAAGCCCATAGAACCACTGCGTGCACCGTGGAAGAAGGCGGTATAGTATCCTTTCTTTTTCAGCTCGCTTCCAATGCCCGAAAGTTTATTGAGTGATGCGGGCGTTAAGAAGAAAGGCTCGATAAAGCGTGGAATGCTTGATAACACAGAAGGTAGTCCGTCAATGCTTTGTTGGCCATTGGCAAAGGTATGCTCAAACGTCAAACTGTGATTGATTAACGAATCTAAGAAGGGCGTATATCCTTTGTAGTTGCCATCTTCAAGATCTTTATTGAGTGAGCCGAAATACTCTTTTCCGAAACTTTCGAGCACCAACACAACAACGTTCTTATCACGGAGGGTAATCGAATCATTGGGTTGATGAATGGGAGAAAACACAGCTTCCATCTCAGCCTCATCAGCAAAATAGTGAGGCACAACAAAGGGCTTTTTGCCAAATGTGCGATAGATAGAAAAGGGTGTATTTAGCACGATGGCCGTTTCAGCAGGCCGATTGACATACTGATTGGCGTTGCTAATGGTAATGGGACGCACGTCGCGACCAATGCCTCCACGCATACCAAATATAGATAGCGGTGTGCAGATAAGTAACGCCAATGTATATATAATGTAGTATGGCACAAGCTGTTCACGTGTCTCCACCTTGGGTGTTTGATAGAGTTTATATAAACCGTAGGCCAATACAATGGCTATCAACACCAAGTACCAGTGTCGCAGCATCTCTATGCCAAATATACCCGCTAAGTTATCTTCATTGGCAAACTGATTGAAAACAGAGGCGGTAGTGCGACGGCCGGAATATTGGAAGTAGACCGTATCAATGAAATTCATACAGATGATGATCATGTTGGAAACCACGAACAGCCACTTTACAGCTCGTTGATAAGCGGGGCGCTCTTTCAGATGAAAAGGGAAGAGCATCAACACCATATACAAGATATTAGTATAGAAGATAGCTGATGTATCGAACAACAAACCGCCTTTGAACATCTCTACGAAGTGAGCAAAAGTCAAATCGGGATAATAGGAGTAGTTGACCCACAAAAAGATAAGGCGACAAAGAGAGAAACAGATGAAAACCATCAACAGGTTAAAAACCATTGCCAATGGTCCCATCAATATTGACTTTAAACGACCGTAGTTCATATTTAATATTTTTGTCATTATCGTGTAATAGAGTTGACAAAAATAACAATAAAACCACGATTACCGATAATAAGTGGTGATAAGAGTGATATAAACAGAGTAAAAGAACAAAAAAATGCCACATCAAAAAGAGTCTTTGATATGGCATTGATGTTTATTGGAGTAACCTTACAGTCTACTAAGACGTTTTTTTCGTTCTTCTTCGGTGAATTGCTTATTAAAGCCTTCACGATTGCGTTTCCAGCGATTGTGCGACCAGAGCCAGTATTGAGGTTTGTCTTGAATGCTCTTCTCTAGCATTCTGAAGTATTGTTCAGTTACAAAGAAGGGAGGGCAATCTTTGACATGTTCGGTGATAGGTATAAACCTGCAAACATAATAGCCTCGCTTCGGGCGAGTGATATCTAAATAATAGGGTACAGCATCAATCATTCGAGTGATACGCTCAGCTCCTGTAAAGACGGGTGTGTCGTGATTCAAAAAGTCGGTAAAGTAGTGTATGTTATCATAACCTGGTACTTGATCGGAGATATAACCGATGGCGCTATTGCGCCCTTGGCGCTTCGCTCCTACAATGGCACGAAAGGTGTCGTCCATGGATATTGATTTTGAACCGAATCTATCGCGCATACGAAGAAACAGCTTATCGGATATGGGATTTTCAAGAGGATGATATATTTGTCCACGAAGCTCGCTGGTATCTTTTAAGTGCAAAGGAATGGTACTAATCCACTCCCAGTTGCAATAATGACCTAAATAGAAAGAGCATGAACGGTCATTGGCTAAGCATTGATTAACGTGTTCTACATTCTCAAACTTCATACGGCGGCGTATCTCTTCTTCGCTGATGGAGAAGAACTTCACCGTTTCGGCAATATAGTCACAGAAGTAAGCATAAAACTCCTTTTCTATTTTAACTATTTCTTCGTGACTTTTCTCGGGGAAAGAGTCTACCAGATTTTTACGCACCACTTTTCTACGATAACGAAGAACGTAATAGATGAAATAATACGTAATATCGGAGAAGAAGTAATGCACGCACATGGGTAACAAAGAAACTGTATACCATATACCAAATATCAGATAATATAAAATCTTATTCATTACTACAATATCAACTTATCGTTCAGGCTAGCACCTTCTCAATCTTTTCTATTATTTGCTGAGGGCTAATATCTTTCAAACAAGCAAAATCGCCTCTTGCGCATGGTTTTTGGCCAAACACCGAACAAGGACGACAGCTCATATCTAGTTGCACAGCATTGCTAGGTGATTGATTCCATCCCATAAATCCGGCATAAGGATGAGTTGCACCCCACACAGATACAACCGGTGTACCTACCAACGATGCCAGATGCATATTGGCCGAATCCATAGAGAGCATTACGTTGAGTTGGCTTATCAGATTCAACTCTTGCTCCATATTGAGTTTACCAATGAGTGAAGTTATAGATGGATAGCTTGTAGTCCAAGAGTCAAAAACAGCTTTCTCTTTTGGGCCACCACCAAACAAAAACACACGTGCGTTGGGTTTATTTGCAAAATATGCTACCACTTGTTCTTGCAGTTCGACAGGATATATCTTACCTTCGTGTTTGGCAAAAGGGGCTATGCCTATCCATTTTTCACCATCCGGTTTCTGACCGGTGATTGTTTCTATCTCTTTGAAATCGCCTTGACCATCGGCATAGATAGAACTAAAATTGAGCTTCACTGGCAGTCCAAGCCTACTAAGCACATCGGCATAGCGATTGAATGAACTTTCTTGCTGCACAAAAACTTTGTGTGTAGCACTAACAAGCTTCTTCTTACCCTCTCTGCCTTTGTCGATATAGGCAGTGCGCACTCCACTCAACTTAAAACGAAAGCGGAGGTATTTGCTTCTCAACACATCGTGAAGATCGGCCACATAGTCGAACTGCTGCCGTGACAATGTCTTAAAAAGCCTATTCAGTCCGGCAATGCCTTTGTGCTCATCGCCTAGTTGCGCTCCAATAAAAGAGACATTAGAGGGCATGCGAGCAAACGGCGGTTTGAAGCCGGGGCGACTCAACACGGTAATCTCGTGCTGCGGATATTGTGTAGCCAGCGAATAAACCACCGGCACCATCATAGCCACATCGCCCAAGGCCGAAAAGCGAATCAGAAGAATGCGAGCCATTTATTTTTTAGCATAAAGCACCGGATTGAGAGCCGGGTCATTATACATCTTCATCTGTTTGTAAACCTTCATATATTTCTTGCCCGCCTCAATGTCTAGCAACAGTTGATCGATAGCCGTAGATAGGTCTACTCTTTGCTCCAACAAGATAGCCAATTTCTTTTCGCATTGCTCGTGATGCTCTGGAGTAGTATCGGTACGCTCTACCTCTTTTTGCATGTGATAGATTTTCAATGCAAGAATTGATAGGCGGTCGATAGCCCAAGCAGGACTTTCGGTATTGATAATAGCATCATCGGCAATTACTACATCTTT